>NZ_CAUVXP010000121.1:0-17556 GCF_963555955.1 Protofrankia sp. Cas3 | reverse complement strand
CTTCCTCCCCGGCCTGAAGGCCGGAGCATCCTCCGGCTACTCGGTGACCCGGCTGGGACGCAGGGATCAGCTGGGACGCGGGGCCGGGCTCCGCCAGCGCTCCGGGGACTGCGGCCTCCGGACGCGCGATCTGACGATCGTCGCGCGCCCTTTAGCCCTCCAGACGCCGTTCGATCGATGCGACCTTCGTCCGCAACGCGTCCGTGACCCCCGGGCGGATGTCGGCCTTGAGCACGAGGCTGACCCGCCCGGATCGGGCGGCAACCGCGTCCACCGCCCGCTGTACGACGGCCATGACCTCCCCCCACTCCCCCTCGATCGTGGTGAACATCGCCGTCGTCTCGTTGGGCAGGCCGCTGGCGCGTACCACCCGCACGGCTTCGGCGACCAGGTCGCCGACATCCTCGCCGGTCCCGATCGGTGTCACGCTGAAGGCCACAAGCATGCTCCACACCTACCACGCCGCCCGGACGGTCTGTCGCCCAGGGACACACACGGACACCCGCGGGCACACACGGACACCCACGGGCACACGCGGACACCCGCGGGCACAGGCGAAGAACTCAGGATCTCGCGTACGTTGACCCACCGGGAGAATGCCACCCTCCGCAACATTCCAGGTCCGCAGACGACACAGTCGGACCTTCAACCAAACCCGGGACAACGCTCTCTGACGGCACGCCCTACCATTGCCCGCCGTGGAGTGGACGACGCGGGACGACGAGGCATAGGTGGTTCCACGGACCCTCCTTGACGCACTGACCAGCCTGGTGATACTGGTCGGCGCGGATGGTCGCGTGCTCGATGCCGGAGCCGCGGCCAGAACCTTCCTCGGCGAGCGGTTGGCTGGAACCGAACCGGTCCACCTCGGGGACCTGGCCGACGTGGTCGAGCCCTCGGCACGGGTCCGGCTGCGCGATGTCGTGCCGCGCGCGCTGGCCCGCACCGGGCAGTGGCGGGGAACCGTCGACCTCCTCGACGCCGCGGCCAACATGGCCCCGTTCCAGGTGTCGGTGCGGGTCGACCCGTCAGGCGCCATCGTGATCGTCGCTCATGACACCGAGGACGTCCGCGCCCGGGAAACCGCCGAACGGGAGTCCCGGGCCAAGGACGAGTTCATCGCACGCCTCGGCCACGAGCTGCGCACCCCGCTCAACGCCGTGCTGGGTTTCGCCCAACTTCTGGAGCTCGAACCACTGCCTGCGGAGCTGCACGAGGACGTCGAACGCATCATCACCGGTGGCCGGCACATGCAGGCCCTCATCGACGACGTGCTCGATCTCGCCCGGCTGCAAGCCGGGCGCGGTGACATCAGAAAGGGACCCGTCAACGTCCTGGAGATCGTCCATGGTGTCGTCGAGCTGGTCGAACCGCTCGCGGAGCAACGCGGCATCCGCCGGGTCATCTCGCCGGCCGAGCCGCTGGTCGCCGACGCCGACCGCCGCCGGCTGTGGCAGGTCCTGCTCAACCTGGTCGGCAACGCGCTGAAGTACGGACGCGAGGGCGGCACCCTGCGGGTGGGCATCGTGCCCATCACCGGAGCCCGGGTCCGGATCGAGGTCGAGGACGACGGCAACGGACTCCCACCCGAGGCCATGGACCGGCTGTTCCGGCCGTTTGAACGGCTCGGAGCCGAACGAACGGGCGTCGAGGGTAGTGGACTGGGTCTGGCGCTGTCCCACGCTCTGGTCACGGCGATGGGGGGTGTCCTGACGGCGGCAAGCCGTTTCGGGGTCGGCAGTGTCTTCGCGGTCGTCCTGGACACCGTCGACGTCCGCTTCGACGATGACGACGATGACGACTTCGACGGATTCGGTCCGGGACCCGGATACGGACACGGACACGGCCCAGACCACGGGTTCGGTCCGGCGCCGGCTGTCCTGGCCGCCCGATCGGGCGCAGCGTCGCGCCACGTCGGTTATCCCCGGGTCGTACACGTCAGTGGTGATCCCGCGACCCGGACGATGGTCACACACGTGCTACGCAACACCCTCGGCGCGGACACGGTCTCGGTGCCGCGGGCCGCACTGGCCCTCGACGCGGTCCGGCGGTCCCGACCGTCGCTGGTACTGCTGGACCGGGAGCTGCCGGACGGCAGCGCCGAAGACCTGCTGCGGACCCTCGCAGCGGACGCTCAGGCGGGGCGGATACCCACGGTCGTGCTCACCATGGACGATGACCCGAGAGACCTCGTGCGGCTGCGCCAGGCCGGTGCCGTGGACGTGGTGGGAGCGCCCCTGGACGTCGCCGCGGTGGTTGCCGCGGCCGGCCATCTCGCCGCCGCCAACACCGCCGACACCGCCGACACCGCACCCTGACATGTCAGTCGTGCGGACATGTCAGTCGTGGCGCGGCTGCGTCGTGGCCAGACCGGCGACGACGCGGTCGGCGGCCGTGTAGGGGTCGGTCCGGCCGGCGACGACCTCCGCGGCGAGGCCGTCGAGCAGGGAACCCTCGCGCAGGTCACCCATGCGGAGCCGAAGCTGGGTGAGCGCGATCTGCTCGATCTCGTCAGCGGCCCGCCGGCGCCGGCGGGCGTCCAGGACACCGTGCTCGACCAGCCACGCACGATGGTCGGCGATCGCATCCACGACCTCGGCGATGCCCTCCCCACGCGAAGCCACGGCCTTGAGGACCGGGGGTCGCCATGCACCCTCGGAGGCGGTTGCGGGTCCGGTGAGCGCAATCATGTGCGTGAGCTCGCGGTAGGTGTTTTCCGCGCCATCGCGGTCAGCCTTGTTGACCACGAAGACATCGGCGATCTCCAGGATGCCGGCCTTTGCGGCCTGGACGCCGTCACCCATACCCGGGGCCAGCAGCACCACTGTGCAGTCGGCCAGTGATGCGATGTCAACCTCGGCCTGACCCACCCCCACGGTCTCGACCAGCACGACGTCGAAGCCGGCCGCGTCGAGCACCCGCAGTGCCTGCGGTGTCGCCCAGGACAGCCCACCCAGATGCCCGCGCGAGGCCAGCGAACGGATGTAGACCCCGGGGTCGGTGGCGTGCTCCTGCATCCGTACCCGGTCGCCGAGCAGCGCACCGCCGGTGAACGGCGACGACGGGTCGATGGCCAGGACGCCGACGCGCAGGTCACGAGCTCGAAACGCGCTGACCAGCGCGGATGTCGAGGTCGACTTGCCCACTCCGGGAGATCCGGTGAGGCCGATCACCTGCGCGCGACCGGACCGTGGCGCAAGCAGGGCCATGATCTCGCGCAGCTGCCCGGACGCATCCTCGACCAGGGAGATCAGCCGTGCGATCGCCCGCGGACTACCGGCGGTGGCCGCGTCCACCAGATCGGTGGCGGACGCGGCACGCAACCGGGCCGGGGCTGCCGTCCTAGGGGCAGCGGTCACGCCGGGACACGCAGGATGAGGGCGTCTCCCTGGCCGCCGCCGCCGCACAGCCCGGCGGCACCGATGCCGCCGCCGCGGCGACGCAGCTCAAGGGCGAGCGTGAGGGCGATCCGGGTACCGGACATGCCGACCGGGTGGCCGAGGGCGATCGCGCCGCCGTTGACGTTGGTGACCTCCGGGCCGATACCGAGCTCGCGCATGGACTGGATCCCCACCGCGGCAAACGCTTCGTTGATCTCGTAAAGATCCACGTCAGCGGGAGTCAGGCCCTCCTTGCGCAGCGCCGCCGAGATCGCGTTGGCCGGCTGGGACTGCAGCGAGGCGTCCGGGCCGGCGACGAAGCCGTGCTGGCCGACCTCGGCGAGTACGGTCAGCCCGAGCTCGACAGCCTTCGCCCGGCTCATCACCACGACCGCCGCCGCGCCGTCGGAGATCTGCGAGGCCGAGCCGGCCGTGATCGTGCCGTCGTCGCTGAAGGCGGGACGCAGCTTCGCCAGCGCCTCCGAGGTGGTGTCACCGCGGACACCCTCGTCCTGGCTGACGAGCACCGGGTCACCGCGGCGCTGGGGCACCTCGACCGGGACGATCTCGTCGTCGAACAGCCCGTTCTTGATCGCGGCGGCGGCGCGCTGATGGGAGCGGGCGGCGAACTCGTCCTGCTCGACCCGGCTGATGCCCAGCCCCGCGTTGTACCGCTCGGTTCCCAGCCCCATCGCGACCTGGTCGACCGCGCAGAACAGGGCATCGTGGGCGGTGGCGTCCAGCAGCTCGGCACTGCCGTAGCGGACGCCCTCACGCAGGGACGGCAACAGGTGCGGGGCACGTGTCATCGACTCCATGCCACCGGCGACGACGACGTCGAACTCGCCACTGGCGATGTAGGTGTCGGCGAGTGCGATCGCGTCCAGACCCGACAGGCAGACCTTGTTCACCGTGATCGCGGGAACGTTCATGGGGATGCCGCCCCTGATCGCGGCCTGGCGAGCGGTGATCTGCCCCTGACCCGCCTGAATGACATGCCCCATGATCACATAGTTGACCTGCTCACCACCGATACCGGCCCGCGCCAGCGCGGCCTTGATCGCAAATCCGCCGAGCTCGACGGCGGGGAAGCCCTTCAAAGCGCCGGACAGCTTGCCGATCGGGGTTCGCGCGCCGGCCACGATGACAGAACCAGGCATGGATGGCCTCCCGGGAGTGCGACTGCGTGTTCTGCAACGATAACGTGATCTTCATCAACATGCTCCGGCCAGCGGGCACGTCGGAGTCGAGACGGGTGTCCGTGGGGAGCGGGTATGGCAGCATCGCGTCCACACCCGCGAGAGAGAGGGCTCGAGTCCGCGATGTTCACGAGAATCGATCATGTCGGCATCGCCGTCCGGGACCTGGACACGTCCATCGCCTGGTACGAGACGACCTTCGGGCTCACCGTGGCCGCCCGGGAGGTCAACGAGGAGCAGGGCGTTCGCGAGGCCATGCTGTTCGTGGCCGAAGCCGCCCCGGGTGGTTCATACGTGCAGCTGCTCGAGCCGATCCGGGATGACTCCCCGGTCGGGAAGTTCCTCGCCCGCAACGGCGAGGGTGTCCACCACGTCGGCTACGGCGTCGACGACGTCGAAGGTGCCCTGGCCGCCATCGCCGGGCAGGGCGTCCGCCTGGTCGACAAACGGCCCAGGCACGGCTCGATGGGCGCGAGTATCGCCTTCCTGCACCCGAAGGACACCGGCGGTGTGCTCACGGAGCTGGTACAGCAGGCCAGCCCCGGCGCCATGTGACGTCAGGCGATCCCGCAGCCGGCGGTGAAGGGCGACGGAGCCGAGGCCAGGTCCACCGTGGCGTTGGTGGGCGAACCGACCGCCGTGAACCCCGTGCCCGTCATCTGCCATGTCGTCGATGTCACCTGGTAGATCCTGTCCGTGGTCCGGTCTCCCGCGGCGACCACGACTTTTCCGCTCTCACAGCTGAAACCGTCACCATGGTCGCCGTTGAGACCGGCACGCAGCGGACTGCCGTTGACGACCCGCAACTGCCCGGTCGAGGTCAGCCTGGCGACACCATAGTTTCTGGTCTCGCCGCTGCTGTCGGTCTGGACGATCAGCTCGCCGTAACCGTCACCGTCAATGTCGACAATCGAGAAAGTGAACGGTGCCGCCACCGCCGGGAAGGTCACCGCGGTTGATCCGAACATGCTCAGCGCGACCCTGACCGTGCTGTCGGACACGGTCGCCGGGTCCCTCACACCATCCCCGTCGACATCGCCGGCCATCGCCGGGACGGACACCGGCGGCGGGAGGGTCGGCGAGTGGACGTTACTGGGCGTGCCGCTGGGACGGCTGGCCGACGCCGTCGGCGTTACCCCGTCCCCCGGATTCGGGCTGGTGGGCGACGCCGAGGTCTCCAACCGGCTCGGCGTCACCGACGGCCGCACCTGACCGCCCCCGCCCGTCCCACCGTGACCCGGTGGCTGCGAGGCCGCCGTGCGGACCGCGGTCACCCCGGGAGTCGGCTGGGTCAGCGGCGGCACGGTCGGCTCGACCAGGATGGACGGGGGACGGGGTTCGATCGCCACGTAGGCGAGGCTGATCAAACCGGCCAGCGCCAGCCCACCGACGGTCATCGCCGGCACCCGCATCCGCCGCCTGCGGATGATCCCGGCCCGGATCCGCTCGTAGCCTGCCGGGGAAGCCCGAACCGGATCAACCGCTTCGGTCAGTAGACGACGCAGCTCGTCGGGCTCGAGCGCGGTCACCGCAGACCCTCCAACTTGGTGCCGAGCGCGGCCAGCCCGCGGGACGTGTAAGCCTTGACCGAGCCGACGCTGCACTTCATGACCGCTGCCGCGTCCGCCTCGGAGAGGTCCGCGTAGTAGCGCAGGACCACGGCCTCACGCTGGCGGCGCGGCAGCTCCCGCAGCGCCTGTATGACCGCGGCGCGCTCGACGAGGGTGTAGGCGCCCTCCTCCGCGCTGGCCGCGTCCGGCATGGGTTTGGGCGCATGCTTGAGGGCCACCAACCGCCGCCGCAGCGTCGAGCGGGCAAGGTTGACCACCGTCTGCCGTAGGTAGGCGAGCGCCTTGTCCCTGTCCTGCAGCCGCCCCCAGGCGGCGTGTACGCGGATGTAGGCGTCCTGGACAACTTCTTCGCACAGCCCGACGTCATCCAGGAGGAGGGCGGCAAGGCGGACCAGCGACCGGTAGTGCTCTGAATACAGAGCCGTCAGGGCGGCATCAGCATCCCGGGCGACCTCGCTGCGAGCGGCGTCGCTCCGCGCAGGCACGGGCCGCCACCCCTCCACTACTGTCATGGGCGCGGTCACGCCACGTCAGACGCTCTCCTACCCCAAATGGTTGCTCTCAGGTTGTATCGCTTCCAGCGCGGACGCACACCCCCAACCGCGCGACTCATAGGCATACCCGTCGGTAGCATCTGCCCAGCGCCACCGGATGACGCACGGGAGGTCGATCGTGAAGGAAATTGTCGAGGCAATTCTCGCCTCCGACACGCCCAAAGCGGCGTTCGCGGCCCTGCCGGTACCCGAGACCTACCGGGGAGCGGTGGTTCGCAAGGACGAGATCAACATCTTCAACGGGCTGGCATCCCAGGACAAGGACCCCAGGCGCGCCCTGCACATCGACGAGGTCACGACCCCGGACCTCGGTCCCGGCGAGGCGCTGGTCGCCGTGATGGCCTCCACGATCAACTACAACACCGTCTGGACGTCGATCTTCGAACCACTGCCGACGTTCGGCTTCCTGGAGCGTTACGGCCGGCTGTCCCCGCTCGGCAAACGCCACGATCTCCCTTACCACGTGGTCGGCTCCGACCTCGCCGGTGTCGTGCTGCGTACCGGTCCCGGCGTACACATGTGGTCCCCCGGCGACGAGGTGGTCGCCCACTGCCTGTCAGTCGAGCTGGAACGCCCGGACGGCCACGACGACACCATGCTCGACCCCGAGCAGCGCATCTGGGGCTTTGAGACGAACTTCGGCGGGCTCGCGGAGCTCGCCCTGGTCAAGGCCAACCAGCTCATGCCCAAGCCCGCGCATCTGAGCTGGGAGGAGGCCGCCGCCCCCGGGCTGGTGAACTCAACCGCCTACCGCCAGTTGGTATCCCACAACGGCGCCAACATGAAACAGGGCGACGTGGTACTCATCTGGGGCGCGAGCGGCGGGCTCGGCTCCTACGCGACCCAGCTGGCACGCAACGGCGGCGCCATCCCGGTGTGTGTCGTGTCCTCGCCACGCAAGGCCGAGATCGTACGCCGGATGGGCGCCGACCTGGTGATCGACCGGGCCGCCGAGGACTACCGGTTCTGGACCGACGAGCACACCCAGAACCCCAAGGAGTGGCAGCGCCTCGGCAAGAAGATCCGCCAACTGACCGGCGGCGAGGATCCCGACATCGTCTTCGAGCACCCCGGGCGGGAGACCTTCGGCGCGTCCGTGTACGTCACCCGACGTGGCGGTACGATCGCGACCTGCGCGTCCACGAGTGGCTTCATGCACTCCTACGACAACCGCTACCTGTGGATGAACCTGAAGAAGGTGGTCGGATCGCACTTCGCGAACTACCGCGAGGCGTGGGAGGCCAACCGGCTGATCACCAAGGGCCTGGTCCACCCGACCCTGTCCCGCGTCTACCCGCTCACCGAGACCGGCCAGGCCGCCTACGACGTCCACCGCAACCTCCATCAGGGCAAGGTCGGGGTACTCTGCCTCGCACCGGTTGAAGGTCTCGGGGTGCGCGACGGCGCCACCCGCGAGCGCCACCTCACCGCGATCAACAGGTTTCGCGGAGTTTAGAGCGGCCCGATTTCTGTCCCGGTGCCGACTGCATACCGGCTCCTGCACCTCCCGGTGGCTGGTCTGGCACTCTGATGTCCTATGAGCGAGCAAACCGATCTCATCCCAATGTCCGACGGCACGGACGCGTCTCCGGACTTCGATCTGGTTCGTCGCGGCTACGACCCACATCAGGTCAAAGCGCACGTCAACTGGCTCGTCGAGCAGCTGCGCGAAGCGGAGTCGCATCGGGCCGCCGCCGAGGCCGCGGCGTCCGAGGCCGCATCCGAAACCGCGACGGCACGTGATCATCTCGCTGCCAACCGACCCGCGTGGGAGGAGTTCGGCGGCCGGATCACCCAGATTCTCCAGCTCGCGGAGGAGGAAGCCGCCGACGTGCGGGCGGAGCGGACGCGGGAGGTGGACGCCGCGCTCCAGCAGGCCCAGCAGGAGCATGCCGAGGCGCGGCGGACCCACGAGCGGACGATCCGCGATGCCGAGGCGAGCGCCCAGGAGATCCTCTCGACAGCGCAGGCCGAGGCCGAGGCCATCGTCGCCGCCGCGCGTTCGACCGCCGAGACAGCCGAGGAGGAGTCCCGCCGCCGGCTGGCTGATCTCGGCCGACAGCGGGACCAGGTGACCGCCCAGCTTGGTCAGCTGCGCGACCGGTTGGCAGCGGCCATGGCTCCGCTCGACCTCGGATCGGACCCGTCGCCGGCGGACACCGGGCAACCGGCTGCCGTCCGTTCCTGAGCCGTCCGGTCCCGCCGCCGGCCCAGCGGGATCACCAGCCCGGTGGGATCAGCAGCCCGGCGGGATGGTGCGTCGGTCACGACGGGTCCAGCAGGCCGTGTGCCAGTGCCTACGCTCGGCAATATAATCATCGCGCCAGCAGACGACGTGCGGGGTCGCCGGCAGAATCTCCTGCTGGCAGCCGGGGCAGCGGTAGTACTTGCGTGCGGCCGCGCCGCTGATCCGGCGCACGATCCAGTCCCCGTCGGCACGCTGTTCGATCGTCTCGGCGCCGACGACGGCCGGTGGGAGCGGTGGTCGCTCCGGCCGCGCGCGCCGCGACCGTCTGCGGGTCACCGCGGACGCGACGCCGGCGGATCTTCCGGGCGGCGGGGGCGCGCCACGCGGGGCCGTGGTATGCCCCGGTCGGTGCCGGGCTCGGACGCGGGCGTACGGTCGACGACGTCATCCTTGACACGGTCACCCCTGACACGGTCACCGTCGATGACTTCACCCTCGATGACGCGGTGCGGGGCATCTCCCATTCCATGGCGCCGACGGGAGCCGGCTAGCCGGTCCATGGTCGACTCGGCGAGCGTCCTGGCCAGTTTCACCCGTCGGATCATCCCTCGCGGCGACGACAGCGCAGAAGACGCGCCGATCATGACCTGGAAGGTCCGGTCGCTGCCGCGCCAGTGCTCGCGCAGGATGGCCTCGCCCGCGCCCATCTGAAGGCGACGGAACGCGAAAGCCACGAGCGCGATGTCGTCCAGCTGACCCACGACGGGAATCAGGTTCGTCAGCCGGTTACGCGGCGAGATCAGATAGGCGAGGGATGCCGCAGCCTCCATCTTGGCCGACTGCGACACCCGCGGGTCGACGAGAACCCGCCGCAACATCACCACGAGATCGGGCACGAACGTCGCGATCTCGCGGCCGACCTCCCGTGCGGCGTCCTTGTCCAGCGAGACCATGGGCTTCCTCCGAAACGACGGCGGGACCAGGCGGGTCATGCTGGTATCCGGCTCAGTACAAGATCCGGACCGGCACAACATGATGTCCGGCGCCATCGTAGGCGACGAAACGCGCGTCCGAACCGCCCCGGACCGGTCACCGGCCCCGTCGCCGGATCAGTGGACGCGAAAGCCGCGCCGGGTCTTGCGACCGAGATAACCTGCCTTGACAAGGTGTTCAAGCAGGGGCGCCGGGGCGTATCCGGGCTCCCGGAACTCCAGGTACAGCGTGCGCACAATGGCAAGCGTCACGTCCAGGCCTACGACGTCGGCGAGCTCGAACGGCCCCATCGGATGAGCGCAGCCGACCTTCATCGCCGTGTCGATGGCCTCGACATCCGCGTAATGCGCCTCCAACATCCTCACGGCGTCGTTGAGATACGGGAACAGCAGCGCGTTGACGATGAACCCGGCACGGTCCGCGCAGAGCACCGGATGTTTGCCGGCCGCCCGCGCGACCTCCAGAACCGTCGCGGTGACGTCGTCCGCGGTCAGAACGGTTGGCACGATCTCCACCAACCGCATCACCTGGGCCGGGTTGAACCAGTGCATCCCCACCACATCCTGGGGACGCGACGTGGCGGTCGCACACTCGATCACCGGCAGAGACGACGTGGTGGTCGCGAGGATCGCCCCGGGTCGGGCGATCGCGTCGATCTCGGCGAACAGGGCTCGCTTGACCTCGAGATCCTCCACGACCGCCTCAATGATGAGGTCACAGTCGGCGAACGTGGCAAGATCGGTCGTGGCCCGCACCCGCGCGAGGGTCGCGGCCCGCTCATCCAGGGTGATCCGGCCCTTGGCGACCGCCTTGTCCAGCGACCACTCGAGTTTCTTGCGGACGTCGGCGATCTTCGCTTGGCCGCGCGCACGCAGGACCACGTCATAGCCGGAGCGGGCGGCGACCTCGATGATCCCGCTGGCCATGGTTCCGGTACCGATGACACCGATCGTGCGCACCGGTCGGGGCGGCGCGCCCGATCGGCGGGTCCCGGTCCCGGCTGCGGTCCCGGACGCGGCTGCTGTCCCGGTCCCGGAGGACATGACGGAGTCCGATGTCACGGCATCAACGATCTCGGATGAATCGGGAGCCGCGTAGGTGTAGAAGCCGCGGCCGGTCTTGCGACCGAGCATCCCGGCGGTGACCAGTTGCTTGAGCAGGGGCGCCGGAGCGTGCAGGTGGTCCCGGGAGGTGTGGTAGATCGAATCGAGGATCTCGTACGCGGCGTCGAGGCCTATCAGATCCAGCAACGCCAACGGGCCCATCGGATGACCGCAGCCGAACCGCATGGCCGCATCGATGTCCTCACGGGTGGCGTAGTGGGCCTCCAGCATCCGCACGGCATTGTTGAGGTAGCCGAACAGCAGGGCGTTGGCGATGAAGCCGGCCCGGTCCCCGGCGACAACGGCGGTCTTGCCGACCTTCGTGACCAGCATCTCAAGATCCGCCAACACCGCCGGGTCCGTCACCACCGTACGGATGATCTCTACAAGGCCCATCACCGGCGCCGGGTTGAACCAGTGGGTGCCGACGACCCGCGAGGGCCGGGACGTGCCGGCGGCCAGCTCGGTGATCGACAGTGAACTCGTGTTCGTCGCGATGATCGTTCCAGACGGACACAGTGCGTCCAACTCGGCGAGAACCGCCCGCTTGTCCTCAATCCGCTCGGGCACCGCCTCGACGACCAGCCCACAGCCCGCCACAGCTGACAGGTCGGTGCCGGCGTGGATCCGGCCGAAGAGCGCGTCCCGGTCGGCCTCGGTCAACTTGCCGCGGCTGACCGCCCGGTCGGTGGAGTGGCGGATGTGGCCGAGCCCCCGGGCGAGTGTCTCGTCGTTGAGCTCGACGCCCACCACGTCGATGCCGGCGCGGGCAAGGACCTCAGCGATCCCCGCGCCCATGGTGCCGAGTCCGACAACTCCGACCTTCGCGAAGTCCTGGGCCATGCCGACCACCCCTGTCGTCGCTGTGTCCATGCCCGCTGGCGGTGCGCGAGATACTCTCAGATCTTTGGCGCACAAGCGCACGATCGCCATCCGACGTGGCATCCATGAGAAACCGCGCAACGCGAAACCGGGCGACGAGGCAACGCGAAACCGCGCAACGATGTGAATCCGAAGCTGTCGCAGCGACACTCATCTCACATCGTTGGCGCTGATCAGTGATCGGTGATCGGTGATCGGTGATCGGTGATCAGTGCTGGCAGAGCTGCCCGCCCAGCGGCGCGAGGGTCAGAAACGGCGACGGAATGGTGCAGCCGAGCGCGGCGGCGGCCGAGTCAACCCCGGCCAGTTGATCGCGCACGGCCTCCCACGAAGCGTCACTCATCAACCCCGCCACCGGCAGCGGGCACGCCGCCAACACCCATCCGCGGTCGACCACCACAAAGCCGCCGCACATTCCCTCCAGGGCCCGCACCGCGGTCATCATGTCCTGGTCCGCGACCCCGATGACGGCCAGATCGCCGGGAGCCACGCTCGTGGCCATCGCGATCGCACCCTGACGCAGGCCCACCCCGCGGATGAAACCCACCCGCATTCCGCCGGCCCGGTCCGCCCCCCGCGTGACCAGGGCGACCTTGAGCAGGTCGTGCCCGGGATCGGCCGCCGCATGACCGGTGCCGCCGTCTGCACGGCCGGGCCGCACCGCGACGACCTCGACCCCGGCAGTCCCGTCCGCCGCGACGCTCACCTGCACGCCCCTGACCGGGCCGGCGGAGTCCTGGCCGGCCGCGGTCGCCGCAACGGCGAAGGAACCGCTGAACAGGCCGGACGGCAGGGTCACCCGCTCTCGGGTCCAGTCCGGGAGCACATCGAGGTTGTCGAACAGCGGACGGCCGCGCTCGGCGGCCATCCGCCCGTTGACAAGAACGATCTCCGGCGGCCTGGATCCCGCGATGTCGCTGACGATCTGGATGTCGGCCAGGTGCGCCGGCGCGAGCGATCCGAGCAGGTGGTCCAGGCCGTACCGGCGGGCCGGATCGAGGGTGGCCATGCGGATGGCGGCCATCGGCTCCACGCCGGCCCCGACCGTACGGCGGACCACCCGGTCGAGGTGGCCGTGGTCGGCGATTTCGGTGATCTTCCATGCGCCGAAGAACTCCAGCGGCGCGTCGGCGGCCAGGTCGGCGGCGGTCACGTCGGCGGCGGTCACGTCGGCGGCGGCACGGTCACCCACGGCCGTGCCGTCCAGGCCGGGCATCCCGGCTACGGCGCCGGTGCCCGCCATCCCGGGCAGCGAGAGATCGGCGGACCCGACTAAGGGAACGGATTGACGGGGCAGCCACGTCCCGGTGTCCGGGAGGCTCGCGCCAGCCCGCGTGCCCGTACCGCCGCCGGCCGGGGAGGTCCTGGCAAGCAGGCGCACCGGGGTCCCGGAGGCGGTCACGAGCCGCGCACCGCGCGGTCCGCACAGCGTGACCGGCAGGCCGGCGTCCACGAGCAGGGTGACCGTCCCTCGGGGCACTACGAGACGAGCGAGCTCCCCGGGCGTCAGCAAGGTCTGTTCTAACCGGACGTACGGATCGACATAGGCCGGCAGGAGGTAGCGGCCGGAGGCATCCAGGGCGCGGCGGGCACCCAGCGTCCCGGGGCGTGTCACCGCGGCTATGAACCGACCGGCGATGAGCAGGTCACGACGCCGCAGCTCACCGGTTTGGACGACGACCATCATGCCGCCGCGGACGACCAGATCCGCCTCCTGCGTTCCGTTCGCGACCCGCCGCAGCTGCTCGAGCTCCGCCGCGGTCGGCGCCAGGTGGGACGCGCCAACGGCATCGAACCCGGTACGGCGGACCGGACGCGCGGCGCGGGCCATCCCACCGGCCGGCGCCGCCGGCGCAGCTTCGGGCGAGCAGAGCGCCGGGGCGGACGCGAGCCGCATCCGTTCACGGTCACGCTCGGCGGTCATACAGCCTCCGAAAACCCAGGTCTGGCGAGCACGGTGTAGGGCGCAATGCGACGCAACGCCCCCGCCCGATTCGGCTCAGCGACGTCGCCCGGATTCCGGCACGCACCAACCTCACGGCCTCGGGCCGGGCCGCACACGGCAGAGCAACACCCGGTATGGCGTCGAGCAGCGGTGCGGAACGACGGAACGACGGAACGACGGAACGACGGAACGACAGGACAGCGGATGAGGGGCGTGACGTCATCACTCTGCCGCCATGCGAGCCGACTGTGCTCACGAACCCGCGGCTTGTAACGTTTCCGTAACCGAGTCGTCCCGGGCCGACACAAGCGGGACTCCTGGCCGGGCGGACCGACCACGCTGCGTCCCTGTTGCCGGGCGCTCTATGCTTCCACGTGTGTTGCTGAGCCCGCATGAGCAGGAACGGCTGCTGATCCACGTCGCGGCCGGCCTCGCCCGGGAGCGACGAGCCCGCGGCCTGCGGCTCAACTACCCCGAGGCGACCGCCGTCATCACGTCCTTCCTCCTGGAGGGCGCGCGTGACGGGCGTACTGTCGTCGATCTGATGACGGCCGGTCGCAGCGTACTGACCCGCGAGGATGTCATGGACGGCGTCCCCGAGATGCTTGCCGATGTCCAGGTCGAGGCGACCTTCCCGGACGGCACCAAACTGGTGACCGTGCACCAGCCGATCCCGTGAACGGCGTCAGGCCGGGCGAAATCCGCCACGGCGACGGCCCGGTGGAGATCAACCCGGGGCGTCCCATCCTGACCCTGCGGGTTCGCAACCTCGGCGACCGTCCAGTCCAGGTTGGGTCGCACTACCATTTCGCCGCGGCCAATCCGGCGCTGGACTTCGATCGGGACGCAGCCTGGGGGCACCGGCTCGCCGTACCCGCCGGCACCGCCGTCCGCTTCGAACCCGGGGTGGACCGCGAGGTGGACCTGGTGCCGCTCGCCGGCCGACGGATCGTACCGGGCCTGCGGACCGAATCGGCCGGCCCGCTGGACGCGGCCGAGCCGAACACGGCCGAGCCCGACGGGACGGGGCCGGACGGGACGATCCGGTGAGCCGGTATCTGGACCGCGCGCGCTACGCCGACCTGTATGGTCCGACGGTCGGTGACCGCATCCGGCTGGCGGACACCGACCTGTTCATCGAGGTGACCGAGGACCGCAGCCGCGGCCCGGCCGGCGCCGGCACCGGTGACGAGGCGGTGTTCGGCGGCGGCAAGGTGATCCGGGAATCCATGGGGCAGGCCAGGGCGTCGCGCGCGGAAGGCACCCCCGATCTGGTCATCACCGGCGCGGTCGTGCTGGACCACTGGGGCGTGGTCAAGGCCGACATCGGCATCCGGGACGGCCGGATCGTGGCGCTCGGCAAGGCCGGCAACCCCGACACCATGGACGGTGTCCATCCCGACCTGGTGATCGGGCCGGGTACGGAGATCCTCGCCGGAAACGGGAAGATCCTCACCGCGGGTGCGGTGGACTGCCACGTGCACCTGATCTGTCCGCAGCAGGTCCCCGAGGCCCTCGGCGTCGGCATCACCACGCTGATCGGCGGCGGTACCGGGCCGGCCGACGGCACCAGAGCTACCACCGTCACCCCCGGCCCGTGGAACCTCGCCCGGATGCTGTCGGCGATGGACACGCTGCCGGTGAACGTCGTCCTGCTCGGCAAGGGCAACACGGTGGGTGAGGCCGCGCTGTGGGAGCAGCTGCGCGGCGGTGCCGCCGGCTTCAAACTGCACGAGGACTGGGGGTCGACGCCCGCCGCGATCGACGCCTGTCTGCGGGTCGCCGACGCAGCCGGAGTACAGGTGGCGCTGCACTCCGACACGCTCAACGAGGCCGGTTTCGTCGAGGACACCCTCGCCGCGATCGCGGGGCGGGCCATCCACGCGTACCACACCGAGGGTGCCGGCGGTGGCCATGCACCGGACATCATCACCGTGGCCGCGGCACCGAACGTCCTACCGAGCTCGACGAACCCGACCCGGCCGCACACGGTCAACACCCTCGACGAGCACCTCGACATGCTCATGGTCTGCCACCATCTGAACCCGACGGTGCCCGAGGACCTGGCCTTCGCCGAGAGCCGGATCCGGCCGTCCACCATCGCCGCCGAGGACATCCTGCACGACCTCGGCGCCATCTCGATGATCGGTTCGGACTCGCAGGCCATGGGACGCATCGGCGAGGTCGTCCTGCGGACCTGGCAGACCGCGCACGTGATGAAGGCGCGGCGCGGCGTGCTGCCCGGGGACGGCCGGGCCGACAACGCCCGCGCCCGGCGTTACGTCGCCAAGTACACGATCTGCCCGGCCGTCGCGCACGGCCTGGATGCCGAGATCGGCTCGGTGGAACCGGGCAAACTCGCAGACCTCGTCCTCTACGACCCCGCGTTCTTCGGCGTCCGGCCATCCGTGGTCATCAAGGGTGGATGTGTCGCCTGGGCGGCGATGGGCGACGCCAACGCGTCTATCCCGACTCCGCAGCCGGTGCTGCCGCGTCCGATGTGGGGGGCTGCGCCCGGCCCGGCGGCCGCATCCTCGCTGACGTTCGTCGCCCCGGCCGCCCTCGACGACGGTCTGCCCCAGCGGCTCAACCTGGCCAAGCCGATGGTTGCCATAGCCGACGTGCGCCGACGTGGCAAGGCCGACCTGCCCGAGAACACGGCGACACCCGACATCCGGGTCGACCCGGAAACGTTCACCGTGAGTATCGACGGGGATGCCGTCGACGCCGCGCCCGTGGCCGAGCTCCCGATGGCCCAGCGTTACTTCCTGTTCTGATCACCGTTCCGACAGCCGTTCCGACAGCCGTTCCGACAGCAGCCCGGAAGGATCCTGGATGCCAGCTGCGAGCCGGGCGGCGTTGCTGTTACTGGCAGACGGCCGGCTACCAGCCGGTGGACACGCGCATTCTGGCGGTATCGAGGCCGCGGTCGTCGATGGCAGCGTCCGCGATCTCGACGATCTCGAGCGGTTCCTGCGTGGCCGCCTGGCTACCGCAGGCCTGGTCACCGCCACCTTCGCCGCGGCCGCCTGCCGGTCCTACCCAGCGCCCGGGGAGCTCCTGAACAGGATCATCATCGAACTGGACGCGGAGCTCGACGCGCGGACGCCGTCACCGGCGCAACGGTCCGCGAGCCGCGCACAGGGTCGTGCGCTGCTGCGTGCGGGTCGCGCGGCCTGGCCGGGAATGCGCTGTCCGATCCCGGCGCCGCACCATCCGGTCACGTTCGGTCTGGTCGCCGCGCACGCCGGCATCTCCCCCGCCGACGCTGCGCTCGCGCTGGCCTATGGCGTGGTCAGCGGGCCAGCGGCGGGCGCCATCCGCCTGCTCGGCCTGGACCCCCTGGCGGTCACCGCCGTACTCGCGTGCCTGGCGGCCGACCTGGAGCGCACCGCCGCCGAAGCCGCGGCCTCCTGCGACCGCCTGCCCGCGGACCTGCCTGCGCTCACCGGACCGCGCCTGGACCTCCTTGCCGAGCGCCACCGGGCTGCCGAGGTCCGCATGTTCGCGTCCTGACCCGATCGGCCGAGCCGGCCTGCGCTCCATCCGCCGGCCGACCTGAACGATCTTTCGAGGTTTGTACGATCAACAAGGCGACGATCGGCGCACAAACCTCGAAAGATCGCTAGGAGTCGGCGTGACGACCTGCCGCCAGTGCTCGGCGGGACAACCGATCGGCGGTGCGGATGGTTTCTGGTAGACGGTGACGCGGCGTGAGATCGAGAATGCACTGACATGCCG
>NZ_CAUVXP010000120.1:0-17592 GCF_963555955.1 Protofrankia sp. Cas3 | reverse complement strand
AGGCAGATCCGCCCCAAGCTCACGCCAGAGGCTCGCGATCCGTCGGGTCTCGTTGGACCGGTCGAGCTGGTCCCGGCTGATGTTGAGCAGTACAACGGCCCGGGGAAGGATCTGCCTGGCAACCTTGGGCAGCCAGATTTCGTCCACCTCGAGCGCGGCGGTCGCGTCAAAGGGCGGCCGGGACAGCGCGGCGAGCACTCCCGGCGCCATGTTCGCGCCACCGCTGTTGCTCTTCACCGGGCCGAGGGTGCCCAGCGCGCGGGCCAACAGCCGGGTGGTCGTTGTCTTGCCGTTGGTTCCGCTGACGCATGCCGCCAGCCGGCCGGCCGCGACCTCGGTGAGAATCTGCGGGGACACCTGGAGCGCCAGCTTGCCGCCGATCATCTCGCCTGATCCGCGTCCCAGCCGGCGGGAGGCCGAGGACGCAAGCTTCTCCACCGCGAGTGCAGCGCGGGTGCGGGTGGAGAACCGGCGTGGGGATGGTGTGGTCATCGCCTCATCAGCGTGCCACGACTCGCCTCGCCTGTTACAGCTACCCCCGCGTATGTCGACGGGGCGAGCGGCGCGGACCGACAGCCGCACCGACGACCGGAAGATCATCAGATCGGGACGCCGTGCTCACGAAGCCACACCAGCGGATCCACCGGCCGTTCGCCGACGTGCACCTCGAGGTGCAGATGAGGGCCCGTTGACCGGCCTTCGTTCCCGACCAGGGCGATCTGCTGACCAGCAGCAACCGTTCCCTCTCGGATCGTGAACACCCTCATATGACCGTAAACGGTCTCGACACCGTCCCCGTGCTGAAGCACGATTTCGTTTCCAAAACCGGATGCCGGCCCGGCGTAGAGGACATACCCGGCAGCCGCGGCCATGATGGGACTACCCAGCGGCGCGGCGATGTCAAGCCCGAGGTGACGCCCGGAGCCGGCCGTGGGGTTGAAGCCGCGCGAAATCGTCCCGATCGTCGGTATCACCCAGCCAGACCCCGCCACCGGACCGCGTGCTGCCGGCAGCGGCAGGGGCAGCGGCAGGGGCAGCGGCAGCGGCAGCGGCAGGGGTGAAGCCGTGGGAGCCGTGGGAGCCGTGGGAGCCGTGGGAGCCGCAGCAGGCGGTAGCAGAACGCTCCGCAGCGCCGTGACCCGCAGACCGTGGACGGCCTGGCGGGCGGTGGCGGCAAGCACCACGGGGTCGGGCGTACCGGGGACGACAAGCACAACCGCACTGTCGGCGACAAGGCCGAGCGCAGCGGACCGGGAGCGGTCCACCACAACGCCGACACCCGGCAGGCGGGTGGTTGCCAGCGCACCGACGCGCAGGTTGACCGGCCGGTCGCGACCGATGTCGACCTGAGCGCCCAGCTGCACGTCCAGAGCCGCTGCAACGCTGTGCGCAACCGCCACGTCTCCATCCGCGATCCGCTGCCACAGCCCGGTGGCCTCGGCGGTGCCGGCGGGCGCAACGGTGCGCAGCAGGCCCGAATCAGCCCCGACCGCGCCGGTGCGGCCGCTTCCCACACTCACCTCGGCAAAGTCGGTGACAACCGCCTCGACCGCGCCCACAGCCTGGCGAAGTCGGTCGATCTCAGCCCGGGTAAGACTGTGATCAGCCGTGACGAACAGGTACGGATCGGCTCGGTGTGTCAGCGGACCCAACGGGTCTCGGGTGCCGACGACCGCGCCGAACGCGGCGGCAATGGGCGGATGGCCCCCTGGTGCGGTCGTCGGGGGTGCGCGACGTGCGACGAGGGCTCCCACCACCGTGACTCCGACAACCGTGACTCCCACCAGCGTGCCGGCCACCAGCGTGCCGGCCACCAGCCGCACGGCCGCGCTGCCCTTGGCAGCCGACCGAGGCGGGCCCGCCCGGCCGCGCGACACCAGCATGATTGCGCCACCTTTGGGTCCCTGAGCCCGTCCGCGGGTCGATCAGGTCCGAGTGTGCTGCAAGATGTGATATGACGTGCCCGAAATGGGCGTCCGATGTGGAAACCCGATGTGCGAACCCGACGTGCAAGCCCGACCTGCAAGGCCAGGGCGGCCGTGGGCAGGTCGCGCCATGCCCCGACCGGGCACCGCCGACGACGCGGACGACCGCCCGCGGCTGGGCTCCGCACCCGGGCGCAGGGCCGGTGGATCACCGGTGGCACAGCTCACGACCGGTTCTGAAGTTGGGTCCTTGAGGTTGGGTTCTTGAGGTTGAGTTCTTGCGGTTGGGTCCTTGAGGTTGGGTATGGACGCGATACACGAACGTGAGGGAGCTCGGTGACCCGGAGAGCAAGTGCCATCGGCCGCGAGCGCGGCCGATGGACCGCACACGAGATCAGTCTTGACGACGCCGAAGACCTTGACGGGCTCACGGATCTGATGCGTGACATCTCGACGGAACTCGTCATCGCCTTCATCGAGGAGGACGACGAGTATCTGGGGATCGTCCGAGTGGACGGTGATGTCGGTGATCCCCGGGTCTTCCTGTCCGACCACCGGGTGCTGTTCACCTCGGCCCTGGCCGACCGGCTGCTCACGGGGGCGCTGCCGCCGCCGGGCAGCACCGCCATCGACGACGAATCCGAGGACCTGCTCGCGGGCGCCGCACCGGCAGGCGACATCGAGCTGCTTGCAGACGTCGGCACCGACGCGGACGCCCTCCTCGAGCTGATCACGGAGGAGGGCCTCCTGCCCGGGGACGTCGCAGCCGCGATCAGCGAACGCGCCGGCTGCGCGGACATCCTGGACGAGATCGGGAGCTGACGTGACGGGCATACCCGGCGACGCGGCCCGGTTCGCCGACCTGATGGGTGCCGCGCTGGCGGAGGCCGAGCAGGCGTCGGCCACCGGGGACGTTCCGGTGGGTGCCGTGGTGGCCGGCCCGGACGGAAAGATCATCGGCTGGGGCCGTAACGCCCGCGAGGCCGACCAGGACCCGACCGCTCACGCAGAGGTGGTCGCGCTACGTGCCGCGGCGGCGGCCACCGGCTCGTGGCGGCTGTCCGGTGCAACGCTGGTCGTCACCCTGGAACCGTGCACGATGTGCGCGGGCGCCCTCGTCCTCGCCCGGGTCGATCGGTTGGTCTACGGGGCACATGATCCGAAAGCAGGTGCGGTCGGGTCGCTGTGGGACGCCGTCCGCGACCCGCGCCTCAACCACCGTCCCGAGGTGATCACAGGAGTGCGGGAACAGGAATGCGCACGCCTTCTCACGGATTTCTTCGCCGCCCGCCGCATCCCGCGACGAGCACCCAGCTAATGATCAACTGGATGGATTCCGCTGACGTCAGCGGTATACACGGGTCGGCCGGGTCCGTCGGATCGGTACCCGCTGGTGGGTACCCGCCGGCATAGCCGCTGCGTCCAGTAAGCTAGCGAGCGGTGGAGTCGCCTAGTGGCCGAGGGCGCACGCCTCGAAAGCGTGTGAGGGGGCAACCCCTCCGTGGGTTCAAATCCCACCTCCACCGCCCACAGCCCACCGCCAGGCAGAACGCCGGGCCGATCGCCCGGCCCGGCGTTTGATCGTCGCCTTCCGTCTCAGCTCTCGTCTCGGTACTGCCAGGACGCTCGCGATGGACGGGTATCAGATCTGATGGAGGTCGATCTCTGCTGCGAAGGGCGCCGAGACCGTGACCACGCCGGTGAATACCTCTCCGTCCCGGTAGACCCGCCTCGCCGGGTCGAGGACATAGGTGTAGACCAGCGGAACACCGGTAGCGGCCTGCTCGATCCGCCAGTAGAAGGCGATGCCGGCCTTGGCGTACTGGTCCACCTTCACGATCCTGTCGGTGGTCTCCGAACCCGGCGAGACGATCTCCACGACCAACAGCACGTGTTCGGGACGGGTGGGCGTGACGTCGATCGTGTCCGCGCGATACACCACGACATCCGGACGGCGATTGGTGAGTGGCACGTCCTGCAGCCGGACGTCGAAGTCCGTGTCGGCGTTCCAGCCCACCCCGGCGGCCGCGTCCAGTGCGTTCGCGACGATCCGGGCCAGCCGGTTGTGCCGCTTGGACGCGCTGGGGCGCACGACGACCATCCCGTCCACGATCTCGATGCCCGCGCACTGCTCCTGCGACCAGGAGTCGTACTGCTCCGCCGTGATCTGCTCGTGCATCCACGCAGGGGCGACCATCTCCGCGGTCATGACGTACCTCCTGCGAACCTGGGCGGCAGGCCTGAGTCCTACCTGACAGCGTACTGTGCGCCTGCCGGGGGGAACGGACCCCCGACTCAGGCCGGCTCAGGCCATGGTCGCCAGGATCGCGGCGATGTCCGCGGGTTCGGTGCACGGGTTGACGATCGCGAACCGGGTCACCGTCTCCCCCTCGTGGACGGTCGGGGTGACGAACGCGAAACCCGACTGCAGCAGCTTCTCCGTCCACTCGTAGTACATCTGCGGCGCCCAGTTCAGGCGCCGCAGGACAACCACGGAAAGCTGCGGTTCGCGCACAAGCTCGACGTAGGGCAGTGCCCGGATCTGGTCGGCCGCGGCCCGGGCGGTGGCCAGGGACTTCTCCACGGCGGCGCTGTAGGCAAGGGTCCCGTGCACGGCGAGGGAGAACCAGAAGGGCAGACCACGCGCGCGCCGGGACAGGCCGATCGCGTAGTCCGCTGGATTCCAGGCGTCCGTGGACTCCAGCACCTCGAGGTAACCCGCTTTCTGCGCATGTGCCGCGCGGGCCAGCGCCGGTTCCCGATAGATCAGCGCACAGGCGTCGAACGGCGCGAACAACCATTTGTGCGGATCAACGATGAAGGAGTCGGCGTCCGCCACACCGGCAAAAAGGTGACGGACTGATTCCGCAGCCAGTGCGGCCAGTCCGTAGGCGCCGTCGACGTGTACCCAGATACCGCGTTCACGGGCTACGTCGACAATGCCGCGAATATCATCGACAATGCCGAACTGCGTGGTACCGGCTGTTGCCACGACGGCGAAGACCGTGTCGGCCACGGCGACGCCGGCGGCGTCCAACGCGGCGCCCAGCGCAGGACCGGTGAGCCGTCCGTCCTGGTCCGTCGCCACGACCAGAACGTCGACGCCCATGATGCGGGCGGCGGTCTCAACCGAGGAGTGCGCTTCGGAACCGCAGACGACCCGCCAGGTGGTGGGTTCGGCCCCGCCGCCTGCCGCCTGCCGCCTAGCCTGTTGCGCCGCGTGCCTGGCTGCGACCAGGGCGGAAAGGTTGCCGACCGTCCCCCCCTGGACGAAGACACCACCCGCCCGGGACGGGAAACCGGCCAGATCGGACAACCAGCGCAACGCCTGGTTCTCCGCGTAGACCGCACCGGCGCCCTCCAGCCAGCTGCCCGCATATACCGACGACGCCCCGACAACGAGGTCGAACAGTATTGCCGCCTTGGTGGGAGCCGCCGGAATGAACGAGAGATTACGGGGATGATCGACCGAAATGCAGGCTCTGGAGAGGACCTTGTCGAAAAGACCGAGCACCTCGACGCCGCCCATACCGTCGGGGGTAATCGTCGCTCCCGCGGTGGCGGCCAGGTCCGCGTGGGACCGCGACCCGTCCAGCGGGACCGGATGCAGACGCAGGCGCTCCCGCGCATAGTCGACAACAGCCTGGGCCAGAATCTCGCTGTCCATGTCATACCGATGCACGGAGCAGAGTATAGCCAGACTCACCTGACAATAGGGACGCGATACCGCGGTAGCAGTATGTGCATTTCATGTGCATTGGTGTACAAAACGAAACAGCTGGAAAATAATGCTGAATGCCGACTGTATTCTGATCGTGCACCGCGCCGAGACAGTCACGGGCCCGAGCCGAGCCAGCGGTGAGCCAGGCACACCGAGACGCACCGGGGCACGCGACATCAGCCATCGACCAACTGACCGCCGATCAGTTGGTCGACAGCGCGACCGCGGTGCCGACCGTGGAACGCGATCACCCGGCGTCGGTCAGGCCACCGGGCGTGCGGGACCCATCATGATCGCATACCCGTCAGTCCACCGGCGGCTCAGACGTCCTGCTTGCCCCGTCGGCGAATGAGGAAACCGCCGCCGGCAATAGCGGCCAGCAGGGCGATCAGCGCGAAACGCTTCATTGCGTACCTCCACGATGCGGACGAAAGGCATTACACAACATTCCAACACCGGCACCAGTACCTGGCGCTCGAGCCATCCTGCACACCGGAAAAATCACCCTGGGTAGCTGGCTGAACCTTGCGGATCGGCGGTGGGTCGAACCTGAGCATGCCATGTCCACAGCCAGTTGGCGGGAAGGCGGCCCAGGATGTCGACCATCATACGGGCGCCGCCCCTCGTCCGCCGCATCACCGGGTACCCCGATCACGATGATCTCAGAGAAGATCACGAATGGTAATCGTCTGATCCCGGCCGGGGCCGACGCCGACGGCCGACACCGGCGCCCCGGCCAACTCCTCGACAGCCTTCACGTAGTCACGAGCAGCCTGTGGGAGCTGATCGAACGACGTGGCGCCCGAGATGTCGTCACCCCAGCCCGGCAGTTCCTCATAGATCGGCCTGGCGTGATGGAACTCGGTCTGGGTCATGGGCATGTCGTCGTGGCGGACACCGTGCACGTCATATCCGACACATATCGGAACACGATCAAATCCGGACAATACATCCAGTTTGGTAAGAAAAACATCAGTCAACCCGTTCACGCGCACGGCGTAGCGGGCGATGACCGCATCGAACCAGCCCGTACGCCGGGCTCGACCGGTGGTCACACCGAACTCGCCACCGACGGCACGCAGCTCGTCGCCGACCTTGTCGGTGAGTTCGGTCGGAAACGGGCCGGAGCCGACGCGGGTCGTATACGCCTTGCAGATACCGATCACCCGCGTGATCCGGGTCGGGCCGATACCCGAGCCGGTCGCGGCCCCGCCCGCCGTCGGATTCGACGAGGTGACGAACGGATAGGTCCCATGGTCGACATCGAGCAGGGTGCCCTGCGAACCCTCCAGCAGGACGACCTTGCCGGCCCGTAACGCCTGGTCCAGGACAAGCCCGGTATCGGCGATGTGCGGTCCGAGCAGGCGCGCGTATCCGGCGTACTCCTCGACGATCGCGTCCGTGTCAAGGGCCCGTCGATTATAGATCTTGGTCAGGATCTGGTTCTTGTCCCGCAGCGCCAGCTCCAGCTTGGCCCGGAAGATCCCAGGGTCGAGGAGGTCCTGAACGCGGATCCCCGTCCGGGCAATCTTGTCACCATAGGTCGGACCTATCCCGCGGCCGGTCGTCCCGATCCGAGCCTTGCCAAGGTAACGCTCCGTCACCTTATCGAGCGCGCGATGATGGGGCATGATCAGATGAGCATTCGCGCTGATCAACAAACGGGACACGTCGATGCCACGGGCGATCAGCCCATCCATCTCGCCGAGAAGAACCCCCGGATCGATCACCACACCGTTGCCGATCACGGGCACGCAGTCGGCACGTAGCACGCCACTTGGGATCAGATGCAGAGCGTAACTTTCCTCACCGATGACGACCGTATGTCCGGCATTGTTACCGCCCTGGTAACGGACCACGAAGTCGACCGCCCCGCCAAGCAGGTCGGTCGCCTTTCCCTTGCCTTCATCGCCCCACTGGGCACCGATCAGCACGAGCGCAGGCACCGGGCGAGGTTACCTGGCCCACCGGTCGGAGCGGGCGCACGGGCGGCACTGCGTGATATCGATCCAGGTCGACGGGCTAAAAATCATGACTACCCGATACGTGCGGACGCTGCCGGGCGCCCCCGTCGACCACTGTGACGATCACGATCATTTCCCGTGCCCGGCGGGCCTGGAAACCCCTGACGGACCCTGGATGATCGCGACGAGTGGCCGTCGGTCCACCGTCGCGACACGATTGATCGTCTAAATAAAGATCCTACTTGCATTACCAAGAGTTACTGTGGAGGCTGTTCCGGTAACAGGATTAGTCAATCGGGACGGGGGTGTCACGGTGGCCGCTGTCACCGCCCGGTCCGTGCGTGCCGAAGGCTCCGGCCAGAGCACCGGCACGGCGGACGACCTGGCATCGGAGAGTGCTTCCGCCAGCCACCGGCGGCATGAAGAGAAGATCATCGCGTCGCCGTCGGCCCCGCCGCCACATCCGTCCGACCGACCCACATCAGCACAGCCGGTCGTGCCGCCGACGCCGGTCGGAGACCAGCCAGGGAGAGGTCTGACCACACTGAACCTGCCTGACGCCCCCCTGCCGGCGGTGGCGCATCCCGGCGGCGGCCCACCGGAGGACACCCCGCCCGTCGCGACTCCACCAGCTGATCGCAGACCCGACAGCCGGGTCGGTCCCCTCACGGTTCACTGGACACCGGCGTTGCGTACCAACATCATTCGCCAGTCACAGGTCACGAGTCAGGTCGTCGGTGTACATGCCTGGCCCGTCGGCTTCTCACCCATCGGTGACCTGCTTCCCGCCACCCTGCCCGAGGTGCTCAGGCGAGGCAGCCACGCGGTCCGCAGCGCCAACGAGGTCGAAGAACAGCGCAAGGAGCGCGCGGACGCCATCGCCACCTATGCGGTCGCGCAGATCGCCGAGTTTCTCGCCATCTGCGCGGCCGAGGGCCTCACCCCGACCTTGACGATCCGGGTGGTCGCAGACCGGCAACCGGATCAACCCCCGGATCAACCCCCGGATCAACCCGCCGAGGCCGCGACGCCTCGACGTGGCCGGCGCACCCCGCCACGAGCCTGGCCGGTGCTCTACTGGCGCAACCAGAGTTTCCCGTACACCGGCCGCTCCCTGCACCTGTTCGTGGACGCCTCCGGACAGACCTTCGAAAGCCGCGAGGACCCCGGGCCGCAGGCCGTCCTCGGCCGCGACGTCCGGGTCTGGCCGGTCGACGTCCACACCGTTATCGGGTCCATGGCGGAAGTCGACGCCCGACGGTGTGCGCATCAGCTCGTCTACGCCATGGCGCACCTGCTGTGGAATGCCGGCATCAGCCTGTAAGGCCCCGGGGACGTCGGCCTCCGGCGATGCGACAGAACCACGATCGCATCGCCTTTGGCCCGGTAGGGCCGGTAGCAGCCCGGATGAGGTGGTCGGCACGGGCGCTACCCTGTATCGCGTGCCTCCACCCACCGACCACGACGCGATCACGGCCCGCGCCCGGCCGACCGGGCGGTGGCGGGTGGCGAGGTGAAGGTCCTCGTCGTCGGCTCGGGAGGCCGGGAGCACGCGTTGTGCCGGGCCCTGTCGCGCGACCCGGCGGTAGGCGCGCTGGTGTGCGCCCCCGGTAACGCCGGCACCGCACAGCTGGCGCAGCCGCGTCCACTCGATGTCGCCGACCCCGACGCCGTGGCCAACCTGGCCGAGGCCGTCCAGGCGGATCTGACCATCATCGGGCCGGAGGTACCCCTGGTTGCCGGCGCCGCCGACGAACTGCGGGTCCGAGGCCTGCGCTGCTTCGGGCCGACCGCCGCGGCCGCGCGGCTGGAGGGCAGCAAGGCCTTCGCCAAGAACGTGATGCACGCCGCCGGCGTCCCCACCGCGGCGTCGCGTGATCACACCGAGATCGAACCGGCCCTCGCAGACCTCGACGAGTTCGGTCCGCCCTACGTCGTCAAGTACGACGGTCTCGCCGGCGGCAAGGGAGTGACCGTCACGACCGACCGGCGCAGCGCGGTCGCGGCGGTACGCGCATGCCTGCGCAACCCCGAGGACCGAGTCGTGATCGAGGAGTATCTGGACGGGCCCGAGGTCTCGCTGTTCGCGATCGTGACCGAAGCCGGGACCGTCATCCCCCTGCTACCCGCTCAGGACCACAAGCGGGTCGGGGACGGCGATACCGGGCCGAACACCGGCGGGATGGGCGCGTACACCCCACTGCCGTGGGCGCCGCGCGGGTTGTCCGCCCAGGTCGTGCGGACTGTGATCCAGCCCACCGTGGACGAGATGGCACGCCGCGGCACCCCCTTCTGCGGCCTGCTGTACGCCGGCCTTGCACTGACCTCCCGCGGTGTGCGGGTCGTCGAGTTCAACGTCCGGTTCGGCGACCCCGAGATACAGGCGATCCTGGCTCTGCTGGCCACCCCTCTGACCGATGTCCTGTCCGGCTACCGGACGCCGGTGTGGCGGTCCGGCGCCGCCGTCACGGTCGTCGTCGCGGCAGCCGGTTATCCGCAGGCGCCGCGGCTCGGCGATCCGATCATCGGCCTCAACGCCGCCGGAGCCCTCACCGGGGTGGACATCCTGCATGCCGGAACCCGCCGGGACGCCGATGGCACCATCGTGTCGTCCGGGGGTCGCGTGCTGTGCGTCACCGCCATCGGCCCGCATCTGGAAGCCGCGAGAGGATCAGCCTACGAGGCCGTCAGCCGAATCTCCCTGGCTGGCGCGCACTACCGGACCGACATCGGGGACCCGTCGCGGCTGGGCCCCTACGGGCCTTCGGTCGTGCGACAAGAACCATGATCGCACGACCTTTGGCTCACCAGGCTTCTCCGGGCCTCCGGTCGTGCGACAAAAACCATGATCACACGACCTTTGGCCCACCGGGCTTCTCCGGGACAGGCCGTCACGACGCATCGAGAAAGTGAGTGAACACGCAGGTATGAACGCGACCGTCCAGACCGGCTCAACCATGGTGCCGCCCAAGGTGGCCATCGTGTTCGGCTCCCCGTCCGACGCACAGACGATGAGCAAGGCCGGCGCGACGCTGGAACGTTTCGGCGTCCCCTACGAACAGGTCTCGCTGTCCGCCCACCGTGCCCCCCATGCCCTCACCCGGTATGTGGGTGAGCTGCGGACCCGCGGGATCGCGGTTGTCATCGCCGGCGCCGGGCTCGCCGCCGCCCTGCCCGGCGCGGTCGCCGCGCTCACAACGCTGCCGGTGATCGGCGTCCCGATCTCGGGCGGGGCGCTGGACGGTATGGACGCCCTGCTCGCCATCGCGCAGATGCCGCCCGGCGTCCCCGTGGCCACGGTCGGGCTGAACAACTCCACGAACGCGGCCGTGCTGGCCACCCAGATCCTCGCTCTGAACGACCCGGACCTGCACGTCCTGCTAACCGTGTTCAAGGACGACTTCGAGAAGGCCGCGGCCGCGGGCCTCGCCGAGATACTCCCGCCGGCCTGACGGGCTCGTCCCAGAATCGTCCCAGGCTCGTCACGGAATCGTCACAGGATGGGCGCGGGGAGGTATGCCGCGGCGTCGGGGTAGCGACGCACGACGTCCTCGACCCTGGCGTGGAAGTCCGCGACCTGCGCGCGGGCGGCGCCGGTGAACGCGAGTGGCTCGGCCAGCACGGACGACAACGCGACGGCGTCCAGACCCAGCCGCTCGTCACCGGCGAGCCGCTTCATCAGATCGTTGTGGTCGGCGCCCTTCTCCCGCATCGTCAGGGCGACCGCGACGGCATGCTCGCGGATGACCTCGTGGGCGGTTTCCCGCCCGACCCCGCGGCGCACCGCCGCCATCAGGACCTTGGTCGTGGCCAGGAACGGCAGGTTGCGGTCCAGCTCGCGGGCGATCACTGCCGGGTAGGCCCCGAAGTCGTCCAGGATCGTCAGGAACGTCTCGTAGAGTCCGTCGGCGGCGAAGAAGGCGCCTGGAAGCGCCACCCTGCGCACAACCGAACAGGACACATCCCCCTCGTTCCACTGGTTCCCGGCAAGTTCGCCGGTCATGGTCGCGAATCCGCGCAGCACCACGGCCAGGCCACCGACCCGCTCACACGAACGCGTGTTCATCTTGTGCGGCATCGCCGACGAGCCCACCTGGCCCGCGGCGAAGCCCTCGGTGGCCAGTTCATGGCCGGCCATCAGTCGGATGGTCACCGCGAGGCTCGCCGGCGCCGCCGCAGCCTGCGCCAACGCGGTGAGGACGTCGAAGTCCAGCGACCGTGGGTAGACCTGGCCGACGCTGGTCAGCACCCGTCCGAAGCCGAGGAACTCCGCGATCCGCCGTTCCAGCTCGGCCAGTTTCGCCGGATCCGCGTCCAGCAGGTCGAGCATGTCCTGGCCGGTCCCGACCGGACCCTTCATCCCACGCAGCGGGTAGCGGGCGAGCAGCTCCTCGACCCGCTCGAACGCGACGAGCAGCTCCTGACCGGCGGAAGCGAACCGCTTGCCGAGCGTGGTGGCCTGCGCCGGCACATTGTGGCTGCGTCCGGTTATCACCAGGGTGTCGTACGTGGCGGCAAGGTGCCCGAGCCGGGCCAGCGCCGCCACCATCCGGTTCTGGATCAGTGCCAGCGAGCTGCGCACCTGGAGCTGCTCGACGTTCTCGGTGAGATCCCGCGACGTCATGCCCTTGTGCACGTGCTCATGGCCGGCAAGGGCGTTGAACTCCTCGATCCGGGCCTTCACGTCATGGCGCCGGATCCGCTCACGTTGCGCGATCGAATCAAGATCGACATCGGTGAGGACCCGCTCATAGTCTTCGATCACACCCACGGGGATGGCCAGGCCCAGGTCCCGCTGGGCGCGCAGCACCGCCAGCCAGAGCCGGCGTTCCTGGACGACCTTGTTCTCCGGTGACCACAGGCCGGTCAGTTCGGCCGAGGCGTAGCGGGTCGCCAGCACATCAGGAATCACGGACTTGGTCGCCATAGAGGCCATCGTGCCCCACCGGCGGGTCGCAATCCCCAGCTCGGGCTCCTCAGGCCTCCGGACCTGACACAAAACTTTCGAGACACAAGCTTTCGAGGTTTGTACGATCAAAAACGGCCTCGCAGCCGAACAAAGCTCGAAAGATCGCGGCGGACGACAGCCAGCAGGTGACGGCGGACACCGGCTAATGGATGATGACCTCCAGGACGATCATCACGAGGCCGAGCGCAGCGCTGCTGCAGGCGTACACGACCAGCCGCCAGCCGGTCAGCCGACAGGCCCGGCCGGCCACGGTGCCCCAGATCGCGAGCAGCACCACCGACGTCCCCAACGCCGCATCCTGGGCGCCCACCACCGAGGCGCCCTCCGCGACGGCGATGCCCAGCGCCGCCATCGGCGGCACCGCTGCCTGCACAATCGGCCAGTGCTCGGCCAATGCCGCGCGCACCTCGCCCAGCGACGGCTTCGTGCCCGTGCTGAGCCGGCCGCTGACGACGCGCGAATAACCGTGCGCGAGCCAGAACACCATGACGGTCACGGCGACCGTCAGGGCGATTTCATAGCTCTCGGTGTGATCCGGGTCCTCCGCCGCGACGACGGCCGCGACGAGAATGGTCCCGTAGATCGCGTTCGCGGGGTCACCGGTCGCCAGGATCAGCCAGCGGACGATGCCCCGACGCCACCGCGGCCCATCGGGCTGCGCGGGTGTCGTGTCCTGCCCGGCACGGCCATCCACGGCTGTCACCGATGGCTGTCGCTCGGTCACGATCCCCCTTAGAACGCCCGGGGCCACCGACGATGCCGGCGGACCAGCCCGCGCCAGACCCGGACCGCTACAATTAGTTCACTTACCGTCACCATTGTCGGTCACACATAGGGACTCCGCATGTCGGGGACACCCGCGCAGGCATCGGCGCAGGCATCGGCGCAGGCATCGGCTCCGGCATCGGCTCCGGCATCGGCTCCGGCATCGGCTCCGGCATCGGCTCCGGCGCGACTCGATACGGTCGGCGTGCCTCGATACGGTCTCGGTATGCCGCTGACGCATGAGGAGTTCGCCGGGCTGACCCATCTGGGATCCGGCAAGGTACGGGAGCTGTTCGCCGTCGGCGACGATTCGGTCCTGCTGGTCGCCAGCGACCGGATCTCCGCCTTCGACGTCGTGCTGCCCACCGACATCCCGGACAAGGGCGCCGTCCTCACCGGACTCTCCCTGTGGTGGTTCGACCAACTCGCCGACATCGTGCCGTCCCACCTGCTCAGTGCGAACGTGGACGAGTACCCCGATGAGCTCGCGCCCTATTCCGAGCAGCTACGCGGCCGGTCGATGCTGTGCCGACGGTTGTCGATGGTGCCGATCGAGTGCGTGGCCCGCGGATACCTGACCGGCAGTGCCCTCAAGGACTATCGGCGAACCGGCTCGGTCAGCGGCCACACCCTGCCTGCAGGGCTCCTCGACGGCAGCAGGCTGCCGCTGCCGATATACACACCGTCGACGAAAGCCGCGGTCGGCGAGCACGACGAGAACATCAGCCGAGCGGACGCGGCCACCCGCGTTGGCACGCAGGTGGCCGCCGACCTGGAGAGACTCACGTTGACGATCTTCGGACGCGCGACCGATCTCGCCGCCGAGCGCGGCATCATCCTCGCCGACACCAAGTTCGAGTTCGGCCATGACACCGACGGCGTCCTGCGACTGGCCGACGAGATACTGACCCCGGACTCATCCCGATTCTGGCCGGTCGACAGCTGGCAGCCAGGGCGCTCGCAGCCGTCCTTTGACAAACAGTTCATTCGTGACTATCTGATCTCCACCGGCTGGGACCGCTCCGCACCCGGCCCCGAACTGCCCGACCCGGTCGTCGAGGCCACCCGCGACCGCTACGTCGAGGCGTACGAGCGCCTGACCGGTACGTCCTTCGCCGACTACCTGGCCACAGCCTAAGATCACCCGACAACAGGGGCGCTCTAAGATCGCGATGTTTGAGCCCAGCGGGTAACGCGCTTAGTGGTCGGGCATCTCGGCACGTCGGCGCCCGTGTTCGCCGCTGCCGGCGGCTCGCCACGCCCGGACGTCGTGATGATCCCGCCGCCGACGGGCAGGATCGAGGATGAACCGAACCATAGGCGATCTTTCGGATCATCACGACAAAGACGGACGGGGTGCGATGTGCGGTGGGTGACAGGCGAGCGCGGGCGATTGCGGACGCGTTACGCTGGCTGCCGACGTCCGGTACCCCCACGAGGACTGGAACGACACTGATGGCCACAGCCCGAACCACGACTTCGACGCGCCCCCGACCGTCCAACGGCGGGAAGCCGACACTGGTACGCAGCCGCGCGGACCTCGAGACGCTACTCCACTCGTCACCCTTAGCGCCCGTGGAAACGCGTGCAGTCGTGATGACAATGGGGGCGTTGCACGCCGGGCACTGCGAACTCATCCGGACGGCCCGTGCGCGTGCCGATCAGTTGATCGTCACGATCTTTGTCAACCCGCTCCAGTTCGGCCCGGGGGAAGATCTTTCGCGCTACCCCCGGATGCTCGAGGCGGACCTGGAGATCTGCGCCGCCGAGGGGGTCGACGTCGTCTTCGCGCCGACGCTCGTGCACGAGGCCCCACCCGCTGTCCGCGTCTGCGCCGGCCCACTCGGCGATCTGCTGGAAGGGTCGAGCCGTCCCGGGCATTTCGACGGCGTCCTCACGATCGTGGCGACACTGCTGCACCTCACCGGTCCGCAGTTGGCCTTCTTCGGCAAGAAGGACGCCCAGCAGCTTGTCCTCATCCGCCGCATGGTGCGGGATCTGGCCTTTCGGACCGAGGTCGTCGGGGTGTCAACCGTCCGGGCACCCGACGGACTGGCCCTGTCCAGCCGCAACTCCTACCTGACGACCCATCAACACCGCGCCGCGCTCGCGCTGTCGCGAGCGCTGGCGGTCGGGGTGAGCGTCGCGGACGAAGGCCCGGACGTGGTGCTCGCGGCCGCCGAGAACGTCCTGGCCGCCGAACCGGGTGTTGACGTCGACTACCTCACCCTCGCCAGCCCCGATGACCTGACGCCGGTGCGTCGCGGCCAGGCGCTGCTGCTGGTCGCGGCCCGGGTCGGCACCGTCCGACTGATCGACAACATCGAGCTCACGCTGCCCGAGGAGGCCGGCTGACCGTGTTCCGGACCATGCTCAAGTCGAAGATCCATCGAGCCACTGTCACCCAGGCCGACCTCCACTATGTCGGCTCGGTGACGATCGACGTCGACCTGCTGGAGGATGCCGACCTGCTGCCCGGCGAACAGGTCACGATCGTTGACATTGACAACGGTGCCCGGCTGGAGACGTACGCGATCGCCGGCCCACGCGGCAGCGGCGTCATCGGGATCAACGGCGCTGCGGCCCGGCTCGTCCACCCCGGCGATCTGGTGATCATACTGTCGTACGCGGTCATGGCAGACGCGGACGCCCGCCGGTTCGCCCCGCGCGTGCTGTTCGTGGACAGCGCCAACCGGGTCGTCGCGCGCGGGGACGACCCGGCACAGGCAATCCCGGACGATCCGTCCAGCCTGCGTGGGGACATCGTCAGCCCGAACGCGGTGAGCCAGGCGTCGATCGGGCCGGCATCGTCCGGGCGGCGGGTTCGTACGTGACGGTCCTGCCGTGTCAGCTTGGCGCGCCCCGACCGGGGTGGGCCCGCGATGCCGACATCGTCGTGATCGGCTCCGGGATCGCGGGGCTGGCCACCGTCCTGCATGCCCGGGCGGCAGTACCCGGCGGCCGGGTGCTACTGGTCACCAAGGCACGCCTGGACGAGGGCTCGACCCGATGGGCGCAGGGTGGGATCGCCGCGGCACTCGCCCCGGAGGATTCTCCAGATGATCACCTGACCGACACCCTCGTGGCCGGGGTCGGGCTGTGCGACGTCGACGCGGTCCGGATCCTGGTCACCGAGGGTCCGGCCCGGGTCCGGGAACTGGCCGACCTCGGCGCCTCGTTCGACCGTGACGACTCCGCGGGCGGGTTCGCGTTGACCCGCGAAGGTGGGCACCTGCGCAACCGGGTCGTGCACGCCGGCGGGGATGCGACCGGCCTGGAGGTGGAGCGGGCCCTGATCGCCGCGCTGCGGGCGGATCCGGGCGTCGAGGTGATCGAACACGCGCTCGTCCTCGACCTGCTGCTGGACGCGGACGGCAACGCCGCCGGGGTGACCTTGCACGTCCTCGGCGAGGGGACGACGGACGGCGTGGGCGCGGTAACCGCACGCGCAGTGGTCCTCGCGACCGGTGGGATGGGGCAGGTCTTCGCGTCAACCACGAACCCGCCGGTGTCGACGGGCGATGGCGTGGCGCTGGCCCTGCGCGCCGGGGCGATCGTCACCGACCTGGAGTTCGTCCAGTTCCACCCGACCGCGCTGTGGCTGGCAGGAACCGGTGGCGATGCGGCTCCCGGTCCCAGCGACCCCGTGTCCGGCCAGCAGCCACTGGTCAGTGAGGCCATGCGCGGCGAGGGCGCCCGGCTGGTGGACGCCACCGGCGGCGCTGTCATGGCGGGCGTCCACCCGCTGGCAGATCTCGCCCCGCGCGATGTCGTGGCGAAGCAGATGTCGCGTGTGATGGCCGCTCAGGGCGTCGACCACCTGTACCTGGATGCCCGTGGGCTGGGCAGATCCACGCTGCTGCGACGATTCCCGACGATCACTGCGCGCTGTCGTGCCGCCGGGGTGGACCCGGTCAGTATGCCGATCCCGGTCGCCCCGGCGGCGCACTACGCCAGCGGTGGTGTCTGGACGGACAGCTGGGGCCGCACCAGCGTCCCCGGTCTCTACGCCTGCGGTGAGGTCGCGTGCACAGGCGTGCACGGCGCGAACCGGTTGGCGTCCAACAGTCTGCTGGAAGGACTGGTCTTCGCCGCCAGGATCGCCACCGACCTCGCCCGCGGGCTGCCGACCCCCGCGCGGCCCGCGGACCCGGTGGTGGGACGCGGCTCGGCCGGGCTCGCCGACCCGGTGGCCCGCGCGGACCTGGCCCGGGCGATGGCAGCCGGCGCGGGGGTACTGCGCAGTGC
>NZ_CAUVXP010000119.1:0-17779 GCF_963555955.1 Protofrankia sp. Cas3 | reverse complement strand
TCGCGCAGCCACGGGAGGGTGGTGGGGTCGTCGCGCCAGCCGGCGGCGATCGCCTGCACCGCCGTCTGCCGAATCCGGGAGTCCCGGTCGAATATTGCCTGGGTGTGGAACAGCTCACGAATCTGGCGGTCATCGGAGAATAACGCCGCGGCGATCAGTGCGATAGATGTCGAAGCCGGCGACGCCGCGATGTGGCTGCCCCGGATGAGAAACCAGTTCCGGTACCGTAGGCGGCCCGGCCAGCGGGTACCAACGGTTTGAATGACAGGAAGGACCTCCCGCACTATCGCATCGCCGATCGGCGACCCCCAGCGATCTTGGAAGAACTCCAACAGCCCGGTCAGGGCGTCCAGCACATGGTGGCCTTCGCGGACGACCGCGCCCGCATTCCGCACCTCCGACAGACAGCGCACCGCAAGAACAACGTTCCGCGGGGCCGTATCGGGGGTCAGCGCCCACAGCGGATTGGCGTCCCGGATCAGATAGCCGACGATCTGGCCGGTGAACTGCTCAGGGAGCATACTTGCGACCAGCAGCAGCACATCCTGCCACGCCTCGTCCGCCCAGTGCCGCCCGAACACCTCACCCGTCAGATCCTCCGGATCCAGTTCCCGGCTATGGAACCGTCCCACGATCTCATCGGCGCAGAAATACTCCAGAAACGCCCGGTGCACAAACCCGTACACATCAGCGCCATATCGGCTCAGGATGAAGTTCCGTTCCCGGAACTGGGCCAGCATCGCCTTCGCGGCCCGCCGCGCCACCGGCACTTTCAGTTGGTAGCGGCTGCGGAGGTAGCTGTCGAACTCCTCCACCAACTCCGCACCACTGATGTGGTTCCCGGCCAGCCCCGCCCGACCGCTCTGCATCCGCGCGGCAACCCGACGCAACAACTCGCGGCGATCGTCACTGTCGATGTACTCCGCCGGCACCGAGGCGTCCCGCAGATGCCGGTTGACATCCCACTGCTCTACCAGCACCTTCGCCGCATGGGCATACACCGCCCGCCGGTCCCGCGGCAACTCCTGCCGCCGCCCGATAATCGCAAGAATCGTCAGCAGCAGCGGATTACCCGCCAACTCCCGAATCGACACCGACTCGGCCACCGCACCCAGCAACCGATCCCGCCGCGCCGCAACCTCACCCGGCCGATCGTGCAACGCCAGCCGGTACCAACGGTCCACGAACACGCCGATCTGCTCGACGTCGAGGTCCTGGACCGTGTAATGCCCGAACCCGGCGTCATCCAGCACCCTTCGCGAATAGCCGATCACCCGGGAGGTCACCACCACCCGCACCCGGGGATACCGCGCGGCGAACCCGGCGATCTGCCGGGCCACCGTCTCCCGTTCCTTCGGATCGAACAACTCGTCCAACCCGTCGAACACCACCAGCGCCCGGCCATCCGCCCGCAGATAGCCAGCCAGCACCTCCGCCGGCAGCCCCAAACCGTCGGTGTCATGCAGCCGCTGCAAATACTCCAGAAACGTCGGGCACTCCCGCCGCAGATCGGCGAACGACCGCAGCTCCACCAGGACCGGCAGCCACCCCTGCATGCCTGGCAACGGCTGTCCACCCGGACCACCGGCCAACGTCAACACCAGAAACTGCGCCAGCGTCGACTTCCCCGCTCCCGGATCCCCCAGCAGCACCAGCAACCGGTTCTCCGCCGCGGTCACCACGTCCAACACCGCCCGCACCGGCCGCTGCGCATACACCACCCGCGCGCGTGCTAGTTGGTCGGCGTCCACCCCGTCCGGCAGATCCGCGTCGTTGATCTCCCCGGCGTCCACCAGCCGGCGCCACAACTCCTTCGACAACTCCACCGGCGGCCGCTCCGCCCGCACACTCTGCGGGACAAACACCGACTGCACCAGCACCGGCAGATGCGTCTCATGCTCCGCCGGGGTCAACACCTCCAGGTCCAACCGCCGATACTGCGCCACCACCCGAGTCAGATACGCGACCCGCAGCTCCGCCGGCAGCGCACCCCGGTCGGCAGTCCCTGCCTCCTCCCGCCGGGCATCCTCGGCCGGGACCGGCGGATAGTGCTCGCGGAGAGCCGCCAGCAAATCCTCAACGGCTTTCGCCGGGTCCTGCCAGTAGGCCGCCACCCGGGTATCGAAAATGACACTGTCCAGGTCAGCTTCCTGATCCATATGCACCGCAAACACCCGCACGGTTGACCCGCGGCCACGGGCAGCGTTCACCAGCAGTCGCGGAAGCCGCGTTCCCATCGCCCGCACCGTCCCGCACAACACCACCGGCCCGTGCTGGCTGAGAATCCGGGATGCCTGCGCCGTCACCGACTCGCCGACAAACACCGCACCGTCATGCCACACGTCATACCCGGCCGCGCGTAACGGGCCGGCCAGCTCCTCCGCCAGCGCCTCCTCCCCGGCCGCGTGGGCAATCAGCACCGTGATCATCCGCACGTCACCGGCCTACCGGTTGATCGCGGCCAGCAACGCCGCGACCCCGCTGTCCCAGTCCGCGGTCAGGTCCGCCGCCTTCAGATCAGCAAGGAGCGCCGGGGCGTCGCCACCCGTCAGCACCGCCGGGAGCACCCGTACGCTGTGACCGTTCAGCCAGCGGGCCACCGTCGGCGCCCACTCCCGCAGCATCCACGGCGCATCCACACCCGCCGTCGACAGGCACAGCACCACATAGTCCGCCGCCGTCAAACCGGCGTTCATCTTCTCCACGATCGAATCACCGACGGCGATTTCCCACCCGTCCAACCACACCTCGTGCCCGGCCGCCTTCAGATCGTTCGCGAGCCGTTCCGCCGGCACCGCATCGACACCCCGATGACTGACAAACACCCGCGCCACAACATCCCCCGATCATTGCCGGCAGTGGGCCGCGTTGAACGACCTGAACGGCACACTCAGATCGTTCCCGTGACGGTATCCGAGTGATTATCTGACCGAACAGACACCCCACCCCACGGCCACCGCGACCGGCCGGACGAGCCGGACCCAGCCCCACCCGTAATCCTCATCTCAGCTGCCATCTATCGGTCGATTGTTACTGCCATTCGATGAGGTCGTCCATCCGGGCGCCGAGGCGTTCGCGGGTGTATCGCGCCACGCCCTCGATGTGATCCCGCATGAAGGTGCTGGCCTGGCCGCTGTGGCCGGCCGCGATGGCTCGGGCCAGTCTGAGATGATCATCGGCGATCAGGTCGTGCATGATGCGGGGATCATCGACGGTGGCAACGTGGTGACTCACGATCTGGCCCATGGTCTGCAGAGTCAGCTCGAGCACCCGGTTACCGACAAGCGACGCCACGGCGCCGTGGAACATCGCATGCTCCTGTACGAAACGGGCCAGCTCCTCGGGCGTCTCGCGGACCTCGTTGAGCTCGAGATACGGGGCCATGGCGGCCACGCGGGCGGTGCGGTCACTCGCGCGGGCGGCCCGCTCAGCGAGAATGCACTCGGCGAACATCCACGCGTCGAACAGCTCGTTGTACGTGGCTCCCGCCATGTGGAAGTACAGGGTCGAAATGCGGCCGAGGTTGGCCGGATGGACGCTACCGACCACCGGCCCTCCTCCGGGTCCCCGGCGGATCGAAATCAGGCCCTGGACCTCCAGCAATCGCAGGCCTTCGCGCAGCGACTCTCGGCTCACACCGTATTGTTCGAGCATCCCGCCTTCGGTGGGAAGCCCGTCGCCGGGTTGCAGACCCTGGTCGATGATGGTTCGCACGACCTCGCGGGCGAGGCTTTCCGACGTCTTGAGTGTGCGCAGTACCGCGCCGTCGGCCGTGATGGCGATACAGCCACGCGTCGGGACCGCCGAGGAATGGCCGTTGCGTCGCGCCGCCTCGCCGGTCACGTCCAGCCCCTGCTCGGCCAGCCGCGGCCGCAGGTGGCGGCCAGGCGGTCCCAGGGCAGCTGTTCGCCGGACCGGACCGGCGCGATGTCGGGCAGATCCCGGAGTGTCCTAGACTCGGTCGTCACGTCCGAAACCCTTCGTCGTCCTTTTCCCCGGCAGCTGTCAGCGGGCGTCCCGGCCGAAGGCGTTCTCGCTCCGGTGAGCCTGGCGACGTAGGCCCTTGACGTCAATTTATCATGATGTTTAAGCTAGCGCCCACGTCGCTACCAGGGGATGTTGAGGGAAACCATGGGCGTCAGGCAGTCAGACGGCGATCCCGACGGTGCGCAGGATCTGGAGGCCTTCCGGCGGCGTGCACGCAGCTGGCTTGCCGAACACGCGCCATCGCGGGAGGGCCTTGGCCCGGGCGCCGGAGCCGAGGGCGCCCAGGGCGCTTCCTACGACGTGTCGGTCTTTCACGACCTCTCCTTCGACGACGAGAAGGCGTTGATCGAGCGGGTGGCGGGCTGGCACCGGCAGAAGATCGACGCGGGGTTCGGCGCGTTGGACTGGCCGCGGGAGGACGGTGGCGTGGGGCTCGGGCCGGAGTTCGTCGAGGCGTTCGCCGCCGAGGAGACGCGCTTCGCCGTCCCGCCCGCCCATGAGCTGGTGTCGGTGACGGTGCATCTGATCGCGCCGACCATCGGTCTTGTCGGCACGCCCGAACAGCGTGATCGCCTCCTGCGGACCTTCCTGCGTGCCGAGCGTCTGTGCTGCCAGCTCTTCTCCGAGCCGGGGGCCGGATCCGACCTGGCTGCGCTGGGGACCCGTGCCGTCCGCGACGGCGACGGATGGGTGGTCAACGGGCAGAAGGTGTGGAGCTCGGGGGCGCAGTTCGCCGCCTGGGGCATGGTGCTGGTGCGGACCGACCCGGACGTTCCCAAACACGCGGGCATCACCGCGTTCCTGCTGCCGCTCGACACGCCCGGGGTGACGGTGCGGCCGTTGCGTCAGATGTCGGGTGGCACGTCCTTCAACGAGGTCTTCCTCGACGACGTCCGGATCCCGGACTCGCTGCGTCTGGGGGCGGTGGGGGCGGGCTGGAAGGTGGCCCTGACGACCCTCGGCTTCGAGCGGGAGGCGACCGGCGGGCACAGCGGCGTCGGGGGCGGGTGGCGGCAGCTGGCTCCGCTCGCCTGCGCGCTCGGCCGATTCGATGATCCCCTGGTGCGCCAGAAACTGGCCGACGTCTACATCAGCGAGCGGCTGGCCGAGGTGGCGTCGCTGCGGGAGGCCGCCGGGCGGGCGTCCGGGCGTCCCGGCGGACCGGAGGGGTCACTGCGCAAGCTGCACTGGGTGCGGAGTCTGGCGCTTGCCTCGGTGGCGGCGGAGGCGGTGCTGGGGGCGCGTCTGGTGGCCGACACCGGTGAATGGGGCACGTTCGCGTGGACCGCGCACATCCTGGGCGCTCCCGGATATCGGATCGCCGGTGGTTCGGACGAGATCCAGCGCACCATCATCGCCGAGCGGCTCCTCGGGCTGCCGAGCGAGGAACGGGTCGACCGCAACCGGCCGTGGCGGGAAATTCCCCGGTGACGGGGCCGACTGGGGACGAGCCGATGCTTGCGGGCAAGGTGGCGCTGGTGACGGGAGGCAGCCGGGGGCTGGGCCGACAGATGGTGCTGGCCTTCGCGCAGGCCGGTGCCGACGTGATGATCACCAGTCGGAAGCTGGCCGGCTGCGAGGCGCTTGCCGATGAAGTACGTCGCAGGACGGGCCGGCGAGCATTTCCCTACGCCGCCCACGTGGGGAACTGGGACGGGATCACCGGGATGGTGGACGCCGCCTACGGCGAGTTCGGTCACGTCGATGTGCTGGTCAACAACGCGGGGATAGCGCCGCTGTACCCGAGCCTGGAGGAGGTCAGCGAGGAGCTGTTCGACAAGGTGATGGCCGTCAACCTCAAGGGCCCGTTCCGGCTCACCGCTCTGGTGGGCAGCAGGATGGTGCGTGACGGTAGCGGCTCGATCATCAACGTGAGCAGTGTGGCGGCGATCCGCCCGACCCCGAGAGACCTTCCGTATGCTGCTGCCAAAGCCGGGCTGAACACGTTGACAACCGGGTTCGCGCTGGCGTTCGGACCGGCGGTCCGGGTGAACACAATCATGGCCGGGCCGTTTTTCACCGATATCAGCGAGGCGTGGGATGCAGAAGCCTTCGAGACGCTCGCGCGCCGGTTCCCGCTGCGCCGCGGTGGACAGCCGGACGAAATTGTCGGGGCGGCGCTGTACTTCGCCTCGCGGGCGTCAAGCTTTACCACCGGGGCGGTGCTGACTGTCGACGGTGGCCAGGCGACCACACCCTACGACGCGGATATCACCCACAACTTACCGTAAATAATATCACCCGTGTTCATCGTCATAAACACGGGTTAGAAAGGCTGAGGAGGCGGCGTGGTCTGGGATTTCGGAGACCGATCCGGTATTCCAGCGGGAGCTGGACCGGGCCACGCACCTCGCCTCGTTGGCGTCGTATCACCGGGCCGGTCGTTGTGAGCGGGGCAGGTCGTCAGGAGGGAGCGCGGGCTGATGGATCTGGCGTCGAGTGAGGAACGCGAGCAGTTACGCCACGCCGTCCGGGCGTTTCTGGCGGAGCATTCGCCGCAGACCGAGGTCCGGCGGCTGATGGAGACCCCTGAAGGCTTCGACCGGGAGGTCTGGTCGCGGCTGGCGGACGAGCTGGGTGTCGTCGGCCTGCTCGTCCCCGAGGAGTACGGCGGGGCCGGGGCAGGTGTCGGCGAGGTCGGCATCGTCCTGGAGGAGATGGGGCGCGCCCTGCTGTGCGCGCCGTACCTGTCCACCGCCGTGCTCGCCACCGGTGTTCTGCTCCATCTGGACGACGAGGCCGCCCGCACGGACTACCTGCCGGGTATCGCCGCCGGCCATACCGTCGCGACCGTCGCGCTCGCCGAGGAGTCGGTTCGCTGGGATGCGGCAGGCGTGGCCGCCACCGCGACCCACGATGGGTCGGGATGGCGGCTGCGGGGGACGAAGATGTTCGTCCTCGACGGGCTGCACGCCGATCTCCTCCTCGTGGCCGCCCGCACCGGCACCGGCACCGGCACCGGCACCGGCACCGGCACCGGCACCGGCACCGGCACCGGCACCGGCACCGGCGACGACGACGACGGCGGCGACGGCGGGGTCAGCCTGTTCGCGGTCGAGGGCACCGCGCCCGGCCTGCGCCGGAGCGCGATGCGGACGCTGGACCCGACCCGGCGCCAGGCACGCCTTGACCTCGACGACGTGCCGGGCCGTCTGCTCGGCGCGCCGGGCGGTGCGCAGCCGACGTTGGCGTACCTCGTGCACCTCGCCGCCGTCGCCCTGGCCTGCGAACAGACCGGCGGCGCGGCGCACGTGCTGGACATGGCGGTCGGATACGCGAAGACGCGGGTGCAGTTCGGACGTCCGATCGGGCAGTTCCAGGCGATCAAACACCGCTGCGCCGAGATCGCGCTGGAACTCGACGCTGCCCGCTCGGCGGTGGCATACGGGCTGTGGGCGGCCCAGGAACACGAGGTGGAGCTGGCGGTGGCCGCATCCGTCGCGAAGGTCCGCTGCTCGGAGGCTTTCGCGTTCGCGGCGGCCGAGAACATCCAGGTGCACGGGGGTATCGGGTTCACCTGGGAGCACCCCGCCCATCTGTACTTCCGCCGAGCCACCAGCAGCGAGCTGATGTTCGGTGACCCCGCCCACCACCGGGAGCAGCTCATCCGCCATCTCACGGTCGAGGCCGGACCGTGACCGTGGACGAGGAGTTCCACCACCGGGACCGGTGCGCGATCGTCGGCATCGGCGCGACCGACTATTCGCGTGCCTCGGGCCGCAGTGACCTGACGTTGGCGACGCAGGCGGCCCTGGCCGCTCTCGATGACGCCGGGTTGTCCCCGCGTGACGTCGACGGCATCGTCCGCTGCGACATGGACACCGTGCGCCAGCACGATCTTGCCGACGCGCTGGGCATCCAGGATCTGACCTACTGGTCGGAGGTCGGTCCGGGCGGGGTGGCGCCGTGCGCGATGGTCGGCCAGGCGGTGGGCGCGATCCTGTCCGGCCAGGCCACGACGGTGCTGGTGTTCCGGGAGCTCAACGGCCGTTCCGGGCGCCGGTACGGGCTGTCGTCCACCGTGGACGCGCAGGTTGGCGGTGCGGGTAGCTACGACGAGTTCTTCGCCCCCTACGGACTGCTCACTCCAGGGCAGATCTTCGCGGTGATGGCCCGGCGACACATGATCGAGTATGGGACGCGGGCGGAGGAGCTCGGGCACATCGCGCTGGTCTGCCGGGCCCGGGCGAACGCGAACCCCGCGGCGCAGATGCACGGGCGTGCGCTGTCGATGGACGACTACCTGGCCGCCCGGATGATCGCCGATCCGTTGCGGCTGTTCGACTTCTGTCTGGAGACGGACGGGGCGTGCGCGCTTGTCGTGACGAGCGCGGCCCGGGCGCGCGACGGCCGCAAGCCGCCGGTCCTGATCCGGGCGGTGGCGCAGGGCAGCGGCCGCAACCCTCAGCCCGGCGTCCAGTTCCCCGTCCTGATGCGGGAATCGATCACCGAGCTGCCGGCCCGGTCGGTCGCCCGCACGCTCTACCGCCGTGCCGGCCTTGGTCCGCACGACATCGACGTCGCCCAGATCTACGACTGCTTCACGATCACGGTGCTGCTCCAGCTCGAGGACTGGGGATTCTGCCCGAAGGGCGAGGGCGGGCCGTTCGTCGCCGGCGGCGGGATCGACCTCGGCGGCCGTATCCCGATCAACACCGGCGGCGGGCATCTGTCCGAGGGCTACCTGCACGGCATGAACCACATCCTCGAGGGTGTCCGCCAGATCCGCGGCGAGTCGACGTCGCAGGTGCCCGGGGCCGAGGTCTGCCTGGTCACCTCCACGCCGCTGCCCCCGGGCAGCGCCCTTCTGCTCCGGGCGGCATGACGTGGGAGGCAGCGGGGCGGGCAGCGGGGCGGGCGGCGGGGCGGGCGGCGGGGCGGGGCCTGCCCGAGTGGCGGACCCGCGCCTTGTCCCCAGGGACGACGACCGGGACACCGGCGGCTTCTTCCAGGCCGCCCGGCGCGGTGAGCTGGTCGTGCGGATGTGCAACGGGTGCGACGGCCTCCTGCACATGCCCAGGGCCTACTGCCATACCTGCGGGAGCTGGGACGGGCGCTGGCAGTCGGTGGCCGGCACCGGGAGCGTCTACTCCTGGACGGTGGTCACCCACCAGGTACATCCGTTCTTCCCGGTGCCCTACACGGTGGTCCTCGTCCAGCTCGACGACGTGCCGGCCGCTCGTCTTGTCGGTCACCTGCCCGGCGCGTACCCGATCACTGCCGGGCAGCCGATGCGGGTCTGGTTCGAGACCGTCGCCAACGGTGTCGTCATCCCCCAGTGGAAGCCACAACTACCGTCTGTAGAACGGTCATCTGTGGAGAGTAAGAGATGACCATGAGGACGCGCGCGGCGGTGCTGTGGCCCGATCGGTCGCAGTGGAGCATTGAGGAGATCACCCTCGACCCGCCGGCCGCGGGTGAGGTCCTGGTCCGGATGGTGGCCACCGGCCTGTGCCACAGCGACCACCACCTGCTCGACGGTGGGTATCCCGGCGCGCGCCGGCCGGTTGTCGGGGGCCACGAGGGAGCGGGCGTCGTCGAGGCCGTCGGAGCCGGTGTGCACGCAGTTCGTCCCGGTGACCATGTCGTGCTCAGCGTCCCGTTGCCGCCGTGTGGGGCGTGCGCCGCATGCCTCGACGCCCTCCCGTACCTGTGTGAGCGGGGTGCCCTGATCGGGCAGGGCTTCCAGATCTCCGACGGCACCGCCCGCCATCATGCCCGCGGCGAGGATCTGAGCGTTTTCGTGTTTCTCGGTACCTTTGCCGAGCACACGGTCGTCAATGAGGCGAGCTGCGTCGTCGTCGATCCCGCGCTGCCTCTTGAGGCCGCCTGCACCATCGCCTGCGCCGGTGTCACCGGATGGGGCGCCGTCCTGAACACCGCCGAGGTCCGTGCCGGCGACACGGTCGTGGTGGTCGGGGTCGGCGGGATCGGTGCGAACGCCGTCCAGGCCGCTCGTTTTGCCGGCGCCCGCTCGATCGTGGCCGTTGATCCCGTTCCCTTCAAGCGAGGTGTCGCGAAACGGCTCGGTGCCGACATCGCGGTGGCAAGCCTCGGGGAGGCGGCGACAGTGGTGACCGACATGACGGCCGGCCGGATGGCGAACACGGTCGTCATGGCCATGGCGGTCGGTGACGGCCGCTGCACCGAGGCGGCCCTGTCCCTCGTGGGAAAGCGCGGCCGGGTGGTCGTGGTAAACGTCCATCCCGCCGACGAGAACACGGCCACGATCAACCTGCGGAACCTGCAGAGCCTGGAGAAGCAGATCGTCGGCTGTCTCGCCGGCTCATGGGACGGGCGAAAAGGCATTCGTTTTCTCGCCGATCTCCACCGAGCCGGCCGTTACGACCTCGACGCCATCGTCACTCGCACCTATGACTCGCTCGCCGAACTGCCGTCGGGATACCGCGACCAGGCCGAGGGCACCATCATCAGAGGAGTGCTCCGACTTTCCTGAAAAACGAGCCTCGGTCTTTCCTGAAAACCGCGGGGTGGTGACGCCGGCGGAGGCCGGGTGCATGGGCCTCCTGTCCGGGTCGCTTACTTCCCGGACAGGGCTGTCAATCCTGCCGCCACCAGGAGCGGCACCGCCGAGCCGACGGTCTCGAAACCGGTCCCGACGGTCATGCCCTGGGCGTGCCGCGCGTGAATACCCGCGGCGATGATAGCCGCCTTGAAACAGCCCAGCGCGAGGTAGAACGGCAGGTTTGTCACCGCACGCCCGGAGGTCGCGCAATATCGTTCGACGAGCGCGTCGGCGGACGGCAGGCGAGGGCTGGTCGAGGCGGCCCCACCGCCCAGCACGGGGTCGAAGGCCGGATCGGCGTAGGCGATGTGCAGGCCGAGGTCGGCGAGGGGGTCGCCGAGCGTCGCCATCTCCCAGTCCACGAGCGCCCGCACCGTGCCGACATCCCCCGGGTCGAGGATCGCGTTGTCGATGCGGAAGTCCCCGTGCACGATCGACGCGCCGCTCTCGGCCGGGCACGCCTCGATCAGCAGAGTGTGCAGCAGGTCCAGATCAGCGAGCTCCCGGGTCGCCACGCGGGTCCACTGGTCGTGCCAGCGCCGGACCTGGCGGCTGAGGTAGCCCGCCGCTCTGCCGAACCCCTCGAGCCCGACGGCCGCCGGATCGACGGCGTGCAGTCGGGCCAGCACGTCGATGAGGCCGAACGCGCAGCGGGTGATGTCCGCGGCCGGCAGTGCGTGCAGCTCCGCACGGGTACGGATCACCTGCCCGTCGACGTACTCGACCAGGCAGAACGGGACGCCGAGCACATCCGGGTCCTCCCGCAGCGCGACCGGCCGGGCGACGGGTACAGCGCTGTCGAAGAGGGCCGCCACCACCCGGTATTCCCGGGCGATGTCGTGTGCCGACGGGGTCAGGCCGCCCAGCGGCGGTCTGCGCAGCACCCAGGCCGAGCGCCCGTCGGTGATGCGGTAGGTGAGGTTGGACCGGCCGCCGTGCAGGAGTTCGGCCCGGATCGGACCCGCATCCGCCACCACGGTGTCGAAGAACCGTTGCAGCGCGGGAAGGTCGAGCCCGGTGGGCGCCGCGGTGGCCGCGGTGGCCGCGGTGGCCGCGGTGGCCGCGTCGGTCATGACCGTGCTTCGGTGTCGACGGCTGTCACCGGAGCCGGTGTGAGGTCAACGGCCATCATGCACCCTTGTGGCTAATGTCCATCAGCCCATGCAATCCGTTTCGGAACTGCGGTGTCAAGGGGATGGCGAGCCGACCCACTGGAGCGGAAGCAGCCACCCCACGGCGTCACCGAATACATGGAGCGCCGGGATATACCGGCATGGAGAAGGGGATGAGAGCAGTCGGGGCCAAGGCGCGGATCGCCGGGGTATACGGGTCGAGTTCTCCGGGGCCGAAGCGGCAGAGCTTGATTGCCCACCAAAAATTGTCGGCAACCTCGCCGGAGATGGTGTAAGAGGCATCGGGACGCAGGCATGCCCAGCCGCCGGCCTGAAGCGCGACCAGGGTTGTGACGGGCTGCCCGATGCGCATATCCCATGCCCGTACGGTCCCGTCGTTGCCGGCGCTGGCGAGCAGGGGAGATCGTATTCTTTTCGGTGCTGGGGACGTCCAAGCCGGCTTCACGTTCCGTGGCCATGATCCGAATCATCGCTGTAATGCAGTTGTACTGCACAGGGGATGGACGTCCGTGGACGTCCGTGGACGTCGGTGGACGGCCCCGAGGCTGCGACCTGCACCGATCGACATCAGTTGATATCCACCGACATAACGACCGATTCCACCTACTGTCGGACGACATTCGGCCGAACGGTAGGTGGTTCCGGTCATCAGGATGGCCTCAACGACCTACGCACCCCGGCCCCGTCACCCGGATTCTGTTCACCGGCGGCATCACATGGCAGCTGGTGAAGCCTCGTGGCTGGCACGAGGCTGCCACCCTGCTGCGGGATGGAGCCTTGTGTCGTCCCGGTAGGGGATGTGCCGGACGGTGTGTACTGCGTTCTGCGTAGCCGGGAGTGTCGGCGGGCGGACGATGACGGGACAGGTCCGGTCCGGGCCTGTTCATCCTGCGACCCTCGCTCGTCCTACCTGCCGGTGTACAGATCTGCGTGGACCTCACCATCGGTCGCCGATCTCGCAAGCTACGTGAAGGGTTTGGGCGACCAGATCGATCTGGTCAAAAAAGTCGTTCCTTTATTTTTAATCATCCTTGGAGGATGCCTCACCGCTATCGGGGTCACGCTCACCGTGCTCCGACGGTCAGATGGTCAGATGGTCGGGGCCGGGACACGACGGCGAGCGGAGGCGTGGGGGAGCTGGCGCCACGCTGCCGACCAGGACCGACTGAAGGATGTCGTCCATGCTCCGAGCCGTCGAGCGCCGCACCTCGTCCACGATGTCGACGTAGCTGCCCGCACTCGTGGCAAGTCGGCTGCTCCGCAGCCAACCAGACGCGAATGGGCAGGCGGTGACCTGTGCCGGCAGCGCCTCAGGCGATCTGGCGGAGGTCGTTGCCGTAGTCGAAAATGATCCGCATGCGGGCACCCGGCGCCCGGGCGTACCGGCTCAGCGTCGCGACCTCGTTGACGTCGAGGTCACCGTTCTCGATCTGGCTTACCCGCCCCGGTGAGACGCCCATCAGCAGCTCGACCTAAACATGCGGCGTCGTGCTTCCGGCAGACTCCGCGGGTACTTGCATGACTGACAGCCACGATCATAGCCCAGCCCACCGACGACCACGCACACCAGCGCACGTGGACGGACATCCGAGCCCACGTCACTGGACTCGACGTACCGCAGCGGACGTCCACGGATGATCCGGAGCAAACTACGGATCAAGAGGTTGGGGGTTCGAGTCCCTCCGAGCGCACGCTGGTTGAGGCAGGTCAGAGCCCCGTACTGGATCACCGGTACGGGGCTCTTTGTAGCCACCACTCTGTCAGGCGTCCGCACGGCGGATGCGGAGCAATCCCCGGTGAACCACCGTCACCGTCCCGACGAGATCGGCCAGGTCGTGATGCGCCCACACTCTCGTCGAACACCGTGTCAGCTTCGACTACTCGGCCACGATCTCGCTGACCGACATGCCATCTGCCAGACGATCGAGCAGCGCGCTCACCGCCACCCTGGTACCCCGGATACATGCCCGCCCATGACAGATCGCAGGATCCGCCACGATCAGAGCCAGGCTGTCGACGACGCCGCGGCGGTACAGTGTGCCGACGATCAGTGCGTTCCACGGCTGAGACTCGTGCGGCAGATAGAGGTCAGCGACGGACAGTCCGACGTGCAGGGGACCGCTGCCCCTCACATCGACGGCACGACGCAGCAATGCGAAGGCATTGCCGTGTTCCTGCCTCTCGTCGACCATCCGCTCGCCACGGGCTACGGTGTCTTCCAAGGTTCGGATTGCAACCGCAGACGGTTGCGCCATGGATGTCGATGCCCGTAGCTCTCGGCGAGTGCATCGTCGAGCCACCATCGTTGATCTTCGGTGAGGTGTGGCAGGACTGCCGCGAACTCCGCGTCGTCCTGGGGGCCAGGCTTCTTGGCGCTGTAGAACAGCTGGATTTCGGGCGTGAGGTAGGGGACGCCGTCGGGGCCGGGCAGACCGAGGGCGGCGATGGGCTTGCGTAGACGGGCGCCGCGGAATGGCAACCAATCGGCGCCAGCGGATTCAGCGAGCATGATTTTTAGCCGCCACGGTGAGGCAGGACCGGAACGACACCAGATTTCGTGATCGAACATAGACAGTCGCTGACCGGACGGCCATAGGCCCAACGTGTCGGTACCCGTCCACCACTCCCATCCAGGCAGGATTTGCTGAATCAGCATGTGGTCGCGGCGCAGCATCAGCACGGCGATATTTTTATGCTCAGGCACGGCGCGGCCGGCCGCACGTTCGATCGAATAGCTGTCGGTCACCCACCACGGCGCGTGCAGGGTCGAGAAAGCCGTGACGACCTCGGCTGCGCTGAGCGGTGCCCAGCCCGGAAACTTTCGACGATTTTTTCGGTAACCCAGCGCTGTTGCCAGCGCCAGGCCAACTCCAACAGCCCCTGTGGCGGTCGGAAAGGCGTAATACCAGCCGACGTCCTTCTCCACGGTAGTAGGATCTTCCGGGTCGTAGACGACACGAACGCGGTCGCCGACATGCATATCCCCGGTCGCGTTGTCGAGTGGTTCCGTAACGACGGTTTCGCCGGTTCGTGTCGTGAATCGTACTGTGTAGGGATCCTTGCGGTGACTAGCCGTGAGAACTTCTGCTGTGGTAGTGAGGCCGCGCGTCGCGAAGATATTGTCGTAGTAAAACGAGATGGCGGAGAGGGCGACGAAAGCAGCAGCACCCAGCAGCCCGACCCTGAGGCGGTGCCGTTCGGAGCCCGGGCGCCGGTCTGCATACATTGACCAATGATGGCGTACCGGGCGCTTCGGGTGGTGCATCCCGTGCCATGCGTTCGATGCCGCGGTCGAGCGGGTCCGTGCGGTGGGTGCGACGATCCAGACGGACGTCCACCGCAGTCCCAACGCGGGTCGCCGTGAGGTTTGGCTACGCGACCTCGACGATCGCGGCCTCGACCGCTCCGAGGTCCATATCCGGGGTGCGTTGCACATGCACGGAGGTGGTCGCGACATCGACCGACGCCGCGGTGACACCGGGCACCCGGCCGACAGTCTCCTCGATCGCCGCCTTGCAGTGACCGCAAGTGATGTCGGATACCTGCATCGTCAGCGCCCAGGAGTACAACTGGTAGGAATTTGTAGTTGCATATAGTTTGCAAAAAGCGGCCCGGTCGGTGCCTGCTGACGCGGAGGGAGTGACCCATGCACAGAGTCCAAGGCCCGGCGGGATGCCTACCGGTCGCGATCGAGGTGATGACCGCCTACACCGACTCAGCCGACGACCCCGGCTTCTTCTGGGAGAGCGTGCAGCGGGTGATGGCGGACGGCGCCGGCCACGCTGACCCGAGCGCGGCCATGGCCGAGCTGGTGCTGGGCCTGTCCGCCCTGTGCGGGATCACCCTCGAGCTTCTCGCCGAACAGTCCGGACCACAGAGCAAACCGCGCGACGTCATCGCCGCGATCCTCCGCGCCTACGTCACCGACCCCCCTGGTTGATCCCGCCCCACTGTTTGATCCCGCCCTCCGACCTGGCTGCACTCTGCGACCTGGTGGCACTCCGAGCTGGCTGCATTCCGCGGCCGCAGGCGGCCGGGCGGGGCTACCCGCACCTCTCACATCTCGAAAGGACCACACACGGTGGCGATCTACACACTGCCTGACCTGCCGTACGACTACGCCGCGCTGGAGCCGGCGATCAGCGGTGAGATCCTGGAGCTGCACCACGACAAGCATCACGCCACCTACGTCAAGGGCGCCAACGACACCCTCGACACGCTCGCCGAGGCTCGCGACGCCGCCGACTTCGGTGCGCTCGTCGGCCTGGAGAAGACGTTGGCGTTCAACGTCTCCGGGCACATCCTGCACTCGCTCTACTGGCAGAACCTGTCCCCGGACGGCGGCGACAAGCCTGACGGCGCCCTGGCCGACGCGATCGATACCGGCTTCGGCTCGTTTGACGGCTTCCGCGCGCAGCTCACCGCCGCGACCAGCACGGTGCAGGGCTCCGGCTGGGGGATCCTGGCCTACGACGTCACCGTCGACCGGCTGCTGGTCGAGCAGGTCTACGACCATCAGGGCAACGTCGGCGTCGGGAACATTCCGCTGCTGGTCTTCGACGCCTGGGAACACGCCTGGTACCTGCAGTACAAGAATGTCAAGGCCGACTACGTCAGCGCCCTGTGGAACATCGTGAACTGGGCCGACGTCGCCGCCCGCTACACCACGGCGAGGCACACCCGACCGGTCTGATCCCGACGGCGACGTTGCGGCCCACCAGGCCCCAGCGCATGGCGATATTCAGCCCGTGCCGCAGCCCCGCGACGCCGCGTCCCCTCTTGCCGGGCACTCTTATGGGGGAAGCAGCCGGTCATCGCCAGGGCGGCTGAACCAGGTGGGGTTGCAGGTCGGTAATAAATTACGAGCGACCGGCGACCGGGACGCGGCTGCAGCGCCCTGCCCTGCACAGATGCATCGCAAGAAAGTCGCTCATTGTATTCCAGACCCTCCGCCGCGCGGCTTTCGCGAAGGCCTGTGACCTGCAACGATGCGCCCACGCGCGGGAGGTGGGCCAGCGATGCGCGTGGGTGCGGCCTGGGGCGAGGGCTACCTCGCCCCAGTAGTACACTGTCGACCACGTTTATATTCTGAACATACGATTACCTAGTTGAGCCACGGCCGGGCGGCCGTGGCTGGCTTTGTTTTCGGTAATTGAATCGGGGGGGAATGGAGTCTCAGAGGAATACTGCCCGGAATAGACGGGTCGCGATGTTCACGGGTTTAGCTGCTCCGTTCATAGGGGGATTATTCGTCGTTGTCGCAGCCTTCATAAAAAGTGGTAACGGTGTAGCAGTGGGAGTCTCGGTCGCACCCGCCATGCCGCAGACGGTCATGGCGTCTCCATTTCTGAATCCAACGAGCCAGGCGTCGATGGTTGTTTCTTTTACTCCTGCGTTGCCGAATCAAATTTCCGGCCGAAGTTCGGAAAACGCGCCGGTGGGTCCAGCGGCAGGTCCAGCGGCAGGTCCAGCGGTGGGTCCAGCGGCAGGTTCAGCGGTAGGCCCTGCGGCAGGCCCTGCGGCAGGTTCAGCGGTTGCTCCCACGGTTGCTCAGGGAAGCCCTCGACCGTCGGTTGCACCTACGAGCAATAATTCCTACCTCAACAAAATGATCAGAACCTCCGACGGAGCTGTCTACTACATCAACTCCGACGGCCTGCGCCAGTACGTACCGAATTCCAACATTGAGAACTGCATCCGGGTCCGCGCCAATGTGGCGGGCCCCTTTTCGGTCGATTATTCCACCCTCGACGCCTATCGATCATCTCCAAAGAAAGCGTACTGCCCATACGAAAAGGAAAAATATCTTAACTTTGTCTCGGCGGATGGGAATTTTGTGTGGCTCGTAGAAGCCGGCGGTATCAAGCATCATGTAGGTACTACGTGTGGAGGTGCGGCTGCATATACCGACGAGAGTCCGAAATGGTGGAAGGTTCATCCGATACCGGTAGGCGAGACCGATGGGCACGAAGTCGGATCTGACTGGTTCGCATCGGATGGTACCTGCGCTGCCCTGGCACCATAGCGGGAGAAGTCGCGTTCGCACTCACAGTTGGCGAGGTCCGACAGGGAGAGCTCCGACATGGCTCCGTCCGACGGGTCGCTTCGGCCTTCGGCTGTCGGCTCTTGGCCT
>NZ_CAUVXP010000118.1:1630-18484 GCF_963555955.1 Protofrankia sp. Cas3 | reverse complement strand
CCCCAGCATCGACGTGCGTGAAGTACAGAACTACGTGCATGCGCTGGAGCACGGCCTCACCCGACTACCGGACCTGCCGGTCAGTAAGCGCCTCCTGTGCGAGATGCACAGGCTTCTGCTCGTGGGTGTTCGAGGGCAGGAGAAGACACCTGGCGAATTCCGGCGTTCGCAAAACTGGATCGGGTCGCCGGACAATCGACCCGAAACGGCGTTGTTCGTGCCGCCCACGGTGGAGAACATGTGGCCGGCACTCGACGACTGGGAGAAGTACGTCCACGAGGCGCGGCCTGAGCTTCCGCTGCTGGTCCGTACAGCACTACTTCACTACCAGTTCGAAACGATCCATCCTTTCCTCGACGGCAACGGTCGCCTCGGCCGGCTTTTCATCGTCCTGTACCTCGTCGAACAGGGTCTGCTGCCCGCGCCGCTGCTGCCGTTGTCCGCACAGCTGGAACGTACGAAGAGCCTCTACATTGAACGCCTTCAGGGAGTACGTGAACGCGGTGACGTGCAGGGCTGGCTCCGCTTCTTCCTCTCCGCCGTGGCGGATCAGGCGAACCGGTCCGTAGAACGAGCCGAGAGAATGACCGATCTGCGTGAGCGCTACCGGTCAAAACTGCGTGGGAACCGCAGCAGGGCAGGAGAGGTAGTGGACCTTCTCTTCGGAAATCCGGTCCTCACCACTCGGTTTGTCGTCTCCCATCTTGGCGTGACATCACAGGGCGCCTCGCACCTGTTGCGGCAACTCACCGAGCTCGGCGTCCTTCGTGAGGACGGCGACGGCCGGCGCGGTGTCCGCGCTCGCTGGTACGCAGACGACGTTCTCGAAGTGCTTGAAGTGTAACCGGAGCGGGGGCCGCTCGGCCATTAAGAGCGCCCGGCAATAGGGGCGTGGATCAAGGAGCAGGGCTGGAGTACGTAGATCGCGAGGCGGAGGAGGGAGTCACCCTGGTGTTGGGTGCCGACCGACGACAACGAAGGGAGGTGCGTACCCCAGCCCTGCGACGCCGCGTCCCCAATTGCCGGGCGCTCTAAGCATTGAACCGCCCCAGCTTCGGTGGAGCCTCCAGCAACGGTTGCTGTCAGACCCGGCGCCGGCGCCCGACCGTCGACAACGTCAGCCCAGGCCCACGAGAACTTAACCCTTGCGTTAAGATGCTCCCGTACAGAGCTGAGAGGTCCTCTTGGTCGAGGTTGTCGCCGAGTGGTTCGTCGATCTGACCAAGAACGACCCCCACTCGGCGGACGGTTGAAGGTCACGGCCGAGTTCGACGACTCGAGCTACATCGTCGCCTGACATCGCCAGCCATCACCGAACAAAACGGTAACCCGCAACGGGGCTACCCGCTGCTCAGCAAGCATGGGAAGTGTGGGTGCACCGCCGCCTCCGCGATGGTGCGACGTGTCGTTGATCGTTGCGCTGTGTTATTTTTGCTGGCCAGAGCGTGTCTGCTTTCTTGACGGGTATTACTTTGTTCTGCCACGGGTTTGTCTGGACCCGGTATTCACGCGAAGGCGGGTTCGCTTGTAACGTGCACTCTATGAACGTCGCAGCTGGTTCCGCTACGGAAACGCCGTCCATCAGACCCATGCCCGGTCCATTCGGCGCGTGGGTCGACGATGTCGATCTTCAACGCCCCGTCGACGACGATACAATTCGTTTATTGACGGATGCGCTCTGGAGTCACCGGATCCTGGTGTTGCCCAACCAGTATCTGTCCGATACGCAGTACGTTGATTTTGGTGGATGCTGGGGGGAACCCATAGAGTTCTTCGTCCCATCGGCACGGCTGGCCGACCATCCGGAGATCATCCGGATCCGCAACTCACCGGCGGTGCCACCGGAGTCACGTGACGGCGCGATGCACTGGCATTCAGACAGCTCGTACGAGGCTGTTCCGGCGATGGTGACGATGTTGTACGGCGTTGAAATCCCCACTTCGGGTAATGACACGCTTTTTCTTGACACGGTGGCCGCCTATGCGGCACTGGATTCCGACCTGAAGAAACGCATCGCCGATCTCGCAGTCATTCACGACCCGTCCGGCGGCAAGGTGACCTTCGACGGAGAGGTCCGTGGCCGCGGCAGGCACGACGACCTACCGGTCGTCACCCATCCCCTTGTGGCGCGCCATCCTGTCGTCGGGCGGAAGTCTTTGTACGGGTTCTCCGGAACCGCAGCCGGCATCGTGGGAATGCCCGAGGGTGAAGCACTGGAACTGCTCATCCAACTGAAGCGGTTCGCCCTGCAGGACCGTTTCCGGCAACGGGCGCGCTGCGACGTCGGTTCCGTGCTCATCTGGGACAACTGGTCGGTCCTGCACTCGGCGACGCCGACCTGCTACAGCAACGCCGATGGCGAGCGCCGCCTGATACACCGCATCAGCACCCGCGGTGTGCCTGCCGTATGCACCGCGACGGCCGCCGCGGGTGCGCGGTAATCCCGTCCCGGTACGGCTGCCTTTTCGGTACCCGCCGGGCACCCGGACGCGGCCTAACCTCGACCTTTCGCGCCTCGCGCATACATGATCGTGGCCTGTCTTCCCGGCCCTGGTGATGTTGAGTTGTGGTATTCGGGCGGTTTGGGTTGTGGCTGGGTGGCCCGCTGTCGCACAGAGGTGTGCGGCCAGGTGCACGACGGTGTGGCGGGCGTGGCGGGCATGACGGGCATGACGGGCGGCCCGGCCGGCGAGGGAGAACAGCCGGTGGCGCAGCCGTTTCGGCTCCCACCGGCGGGCCTCCTTGCCGAAGAGCGCAAGCCGCCAGGGCTGACCCAGCGCCAGATAGCCGAGCTGATGGGCGTCTCACCGGGCCGGGTAAGCCCGATCGAGAACGGCGACCTCGACGTCAACGAGGTTGCGACACTGAGACGGTATGCCCGGGCGCTGGGTGCCCGCATGCGGATCATTTTCGACTACGGTAACGACCTCCGCCAGATCGCCTGAGGCGCTGCCGGCACAGGTCACCGCCCGCTCGTCCGTGTCTGGTTGGCTGCGGAGCAGCCGGGAGCGTCGGGAGAGGCGGGTCGAGAGGATCAGCGGGACGGCGTGACCTGGGCTCACCGTCCGCCGGTGTTCGCGCTCGTCCACCGACCTCCGCCGGCTCGGGTACAGCATTAGGTACATGACAGCGGGAGGCTCCTTCGGTGGGCGGGCACCCGGACTCCGCCCAATGTCTCAGTAGTCAGGACTGCCCCGAGCCCTCACATGGGCATTACAGTGACCCGCGGAGGCCCAGCCGACGACCAGGCAAGATCCGTCCTTGCTCCAGCAGGCGCTCGCGTCCGTGCTCCGGGGTGCGGTAGGTTGGGTAGTCTTCGTCACACTTGTTCACTGACGAAGGGTCGAAGTGTGGCTGTACCCGACTTTCAATCGCTCATGCGGCCATGTCTCGCAGTACACGAGGACGGGCAGCCACACAGCACTGTCGAGTTGCGCGACAAGCTAGCTGAGATCATGGACGTATCGACCGAAGATCGAAAGATACTTCTTCCAAGCGGATCGCAGCCGGTTTTTTCCAACCGCGTTGCGTGGGCCATCACGCATCTTGCACAAGCTGGGCTACTTGAACGGCTTGGGCGGGGAATAACGCAAATTACAGACCGAGGGCGCACCACGCTAAAGACGCACCCTGACCGCGTAAATATGACCGTCCTTCTGAGTTTTCCGGAGTACGTAGAGTTCAGGATGCGGACACGCGAGAGAAAAGGGAAGTCTGCCGAGACAGCAGAGACCGTATCCTCTGCGCAGGACCTGTCTCCGCGCGAGGCCATCACTGAGGCAATCGACACGGCACACTCCGCGGTTTCCTCAGACCTCGTCTCGCGGATCATAAAGCAGCCTCCGGCCTTTCTTGAACAACTCGTGCTTAAGCTCCTGGCCGAGATGGGCTACGGAGGACTGGAAGCGCCTGGGGAGCATCTCGGTGGGTCTAACGACGCCGGTCTTGACGGTCTGATCCGCCTTGACCCGCTCGGCCTCGACATCGTCTATGTTCAGGCGAAGCGCTACACGGACCAGCATGTGGGGCGTCCCGAGATACAGGCATTCGTTGGTGCACTGCACGGGGCGCAGGCGAGCCGTGGCGTCTTCATCACAACCAGCAGGTTCACCGCGGGTGCGCGGGACTACGCCGACCGAGTTAACGCGCGGCTCGTCCTCATCGACGGACCCGAACTTGCATCGCTCATGATCGAGTACGATTGTGGAGTAGTCACTGAGGAAAACTTCGTACTAAAGCAGGTCGACGAGAACTTCTTTGACCAGCCGTAGGCAGCTGCGGCCCGTAGGACACTCTGGCGTTCAGCGGGAATGGGGAGCCTGCAGGGCCTTGGCGACTGACGTCCGCCGGCGTAGGTCGCAGTCCTGATTCTTTCCGTGGATGTTCGCTCGCGTCCGTGGTCGTCAGCGGGCTTGGCTGCCACCCTGGCTGCCAGCGCCGCGTACGTCTGCCTCAGCAAAACACCTCGAAGTACGGCCGGATCTGCTGCCAGCGGTGCACCGCTTCGGCCGGAGTCAGCCACTGCATCGGGCGGTGGAAACCGTGTATGACGACACGCCGTCCGTCGGTGAGGTGGCGTTCCACGTCGTGGACGTCGGCCCCCTCACCTCTGACGCGATGCCACTGCTGTCCCTCGTCGTCCCACAGCCGGTCATCGAGCACCCGGTTCCGCGAAGATCTGTTCCTCACCAAGCAACACTGGCACACATTCTGACCCGCAGATTAAGAATCATGTTTGTGATGTCCGTGGGGGTTCGTCCATGTTCGCCGGGCCAGGTTGGCGGGCCTCCGTCGTGCGTGGCCGTCCGCCGACGTCCGCAGACGTCTGCAGCGCAACAGCATCGCAGCCGCTGACCGTCCGATGACAAGATCGACCCGTGCAGTCCGCTGACATCCGCCGTTATCTGTCGGTCCTATGCACGGCCCTATCCGCGTCCACCGCCGTCCGCTCCGGTCGGCCAGTGTCGGCGGCCTGGGCTGTACCGATGGCTGTTCGGCGAGGTGCTGCCGTGGTGCTGCCGCGCCGCTCGGCGGTCCAGATCATCGGCCTACCTTTTCCGGATGAGGGCTCTCTTACGGCCGTTGTGCGGGCAGCGGTTGAAGTGAGGGCCAACGGGCGAGGATGTCGTCGCGCATGGTCGCGGCGAGCTGCCCGAGCCCTTCCAGCTCGCCGCCGTGAGCGGTCATCTGGCTGAGGATTCCGAGGCGATGGACGAGCCGTTGGCGGGCCGTCGCCGTGCCCCACCGCCAGTCGCGGTTCGGGATGTCGGCCAGGTGGTCGGCGGTCCCGCGCTGGGACCGCTGGACCAGCGCGTCGCCTCGTAGCAGCCAGCCTGCACACGCGGCGATGAGATCGTTCGGGACATCGATACCGGTCTCCTGGAGCCACACCGCGCCGTAGGCGGCCTCTGCCGCCTCCAGCAGGTGCTGGGGCGGGGCGGTGACGCACCAGCAGGTCGGGAACCCGATGCGTAAGTATGCGAGTTCCGTGAGTCCGTTGCCTAACGCTGCTTGTTCGAAGTCGATGAACCTGACACCGCTGCTGGTGTGCATGTCGTTGCCGGGGCAAGGGTCGCCGTGCAGCAGGGCATGGCCCGGCGAGCGGACCAGGCGGTTCACGATGTCGTCCAGCTCGGTTCGTACTCCGCAGGGCACTGCGACGCCGAGCGCTTGGGCAAGCCCGAGGAAGGAGTCAACGTCGTCGTGGGTCGGGCCTGACCAGACACGGAGGACCCCTGCGTCCTTGGCTCCGGTGGCGGCGTGGAGCCGCGCCAGCGCCTCAGCGTAGTCGACCACCCAGTCCTCGCGCGGCTGCTGATGTTCCAAGTGCTCCAGGACCAGGACTCGTTGGTCCGGATCAGCGCCGAGGAGCATCGGCACCACAGGTGGGTCGACCCGGGACGCGAGCTTCAGCGCGGCCACCTCACGGGCGTACCTCTCGGGGGCATCGGGCGCATCGATGAGCTGCTTGACCACGACGGGTGTTCCGGACAGCTCCACGCGCCAAACCCGTGATCGCGGGCTGCTGCCCAGTCGGCGAGCCCGCCGGGGTGAGCCCAGCTCCGCCCGCAGCTCTTCCCCAATTGGCAACCGTAACCACATGGCCTCATCCTTTCGAGTGGGCGTTGGGGATCGCTGAGGCGGTCTCCGCCCCGACCACCCGAACTGCCAGACGATCCGCCGTAATCTCGTAGGAAAAGGCGGTTCGTCCGTAGATGTCCGTGGACGTCCGCCGTGTCGGCGTGACCTGCGCTCGCCGTCCGCCGGTGTTCGTACTCGTCGGCCAACGTCCGCCAGCTTGGGTACACCAATGGGTACACGGACACGGACACGGACACGGATCGGAGCAGCCACGGCCTCGCTCGGGCAGGCCCATCCACCGGCCACCCCTCCGGTACACAGCAACAGGACGAGCACCATGATCGCACCAATTTCGATCTTCGTGCGGTACGACATGACCTTGGATATTTTTCCGGCGACCACTCACCGGCACAACGTTGAAGACATATGTTGTCACCGTTATAATTTTGATCGTAAGGAGTGTCGATGACCTGGTCGATCGTCGTGGTGGAGCCAGCCCGCTCATGGCTGCATATGCTCCGTCACGCAGATCGACAGACGCTGATATTGATCAGTCAAGCCATCGAAGCACTGCGGATCGAGGGACCGGCTCTTGGCCGCCCCCTCGTGGACACGATCAAAGGTTCGACGTTACCCAACCTCAAGGAACTGCGACCCGGATCAGTCGGGCCGAGCGAGGTCCGGCTGCTGTTCGTGTTCGATCCGGAGCGACAGGCAGTGATCCTGGTAGGTGGAGACAAGGCTGGCAACTGGCGGGGCTGGTATCGCACAGCGATTCCGTTAGCAGAGGCGGCATACGCGGAGCACATCAAGCGGATGAAGACGTAAGGAGACGACCAGTGACTGACCACCTGAAGGACCCGGAAGCGCGCTCGTGGGAGGATCTCACTGACGAGCTCGCCTTCACCGCCGCCGAACGTGAAGAGATCAGCGCCGGTGCGCAGCGCCTCATCGCCCACGCACGGGCATTCCGGCTCACGGAGGTGCGTCGACGTCAGCATGCGACTCAAGTTGAGGTAGCCAAGGCGATGGGAGTGACACAGGCCCGCGTGTCCCGCATCGAGAAGGGCCAGTTGGAACGCAGCGAGGTTGACACCCTTGCCGCGTACGTCCAGGCGCTGGGCGGCACGTTGAAGATCGTGGCCGATTTCGGCGACGAGTCGTACGTTCTCGGATAGCAGGCGCCACCGGCAGACCGAAGAACAGAACACGCGGCGTGGGTACAGTGAGGTACACGTCACCCTAAGAAAGACCTTGTTTTGATAGTGATCCGACCGAGAACAGCAGGTCAGGATGGGTGCGCCGCCAGGGACTTGAACCCCGAACCCGCAGATTAAGAGGAAAGAGCGGTTCGTTCGCCGATGTCCGCGGACGTCCGCCGTGTCGGCCTGACCTGGGCTCACCGTCCGCCGGCGTTCGTACTCGTCCGCCAACGTCCGCCGGCTTGGGTACACCCATGGGTACATGGGGACGGATCAGAGCACGTACCGACACGGTCTACGCTACAAGCTTGGGAAACCTGTGCGGATACTGGCTCCGAACTGGGCGGACACGTTCCCGCCCTGGTCAACGGCGGTTCGGTACCCGCCACAGGACACCGATGGGACCACATGCCGACCGTCGCTACTGGCACGTGAATGGCACGCCCCCGGGTTTCGCTATCTGGCCGATCCTCGGTCCGCCGTCCGTCGTCGTCCCTGGCCATCCACCACATCTGCTCGGAAGCTGTACCAGGCCCGCTTGTCCGCCTTCGGAGCATCGGCGGCGAGCAGAACCGGCTTCGTAGTGACTCGCGCTGGTGTGGCAGATGCGCGAGTGCTCCAGCCAGGTGGGCCGGACCGTCACCACTGAAACAAGACACCTACGCTCTACGAATGATCCGCACCTGCGCCCCCTCCCGTCCTACCCGTCGAACCGTGGCAGAGGCGACCGGGGCTCCGATGCGGCAGCGAGCTACGTCGGGACCAGTCCTTCGTACCATCCTCTCCTGGGGGCTAAATGTCATCGATCGTAGTTAATGTCGCGATCGGGATATTGACAAGCGTTGTAAGCGGTAGCTTGGTTTGGAGCTGGCAACAAGTAAAACGTCTCCAGAGAAAGAGCCGGTACCATGCTTTCTTTGGTTTCTCTGCCGCCAGAGAGTGCGTCATCATCGTCGGCCAACAGATGAACAACCCGCTTGGCATACATCGCTCCGATGTTAGGGCATTGGTTGAGGTGGCGAGTATCGCCACCGACGGAGGCGTCGTGTTTCAGATTTTCCAGCCCGACCAGTTCCGAGGGGGCATCGGTGGTCGCGTGGAGTTCTGTATTGGCGGGCCCTATGCCAACCATAGAACAGCTGGGCACATGACGACCTACCTCCCTGGCGTGAGGTTCAAACCATACGATCGGGACCGACATGATTCGATCGCTATCGTCGCAGGCAATACCGAGTTCATCTGCGAAGCCAACCAGCGAGAATATGTAATACTTGCAAGAGCATTTTCTTTCTCGCGTGGCCGACCGCTTTTTTTGATTGCGGGCCAGTCCGGTATTACCAATCTTGCTGCCGCATATTTCTTACGCTCCCAGTTCGATGTGCTACGCAGAGCGTACGGTGCTGATCGTAGATTCTGCCTTGTATTGCGAGTAGACCGGCCTGACGTCTATGGCCATGAGTCGGTTCACATCGCGAGCGACGTCACGGAAGTAGCGTTTGGTTCGTGACCGCCATTATACGAAGACATGAGCTCGCTCAACGGGCTCGTGCACCATTCTGACCGAGGATCACAGTCCACGTCAATCCGCTACACCGAACGGCTCGTCGAAGCCGGCGCGACACCGTCCGTGGGCAGCGTCGGGGACTCGTACGACAATGCCCTGGCGGAGTCCGTCAACGGCATCTACAAGACCGAGCTGATCAATCGTAAAGGTCCGTGGCGGACGGTCGATGACGTCGAGCTCGTGACATTCGAGTGGATCGACTGGTACAGCCACCGCCGCATCCACAGCGGCTGCGGCGACATGCCGCCGGTCGAATTTGAATCGGCCTTCTGTCTTCAGGACGAAGCTGCTGTGCTGGCCGAAGCGTAAGCATCCCGGTCTCTAAAGAACCCGGAACGGTTCACCGGCGTCCACCCCTGTCCGTCGTCTCGGCTTTCAGTTTGGCTGTCACCTCAGGGAATCAGTGGCAGCTGCCGGATGCGGATGAGGCGGTCGGTCAGCACGACCATGCTTCCGGATTGGAGGGCGTCGGCGAGTTGGTCGAGGTTGACGAGCAGGAGACGTAGCTGTTCCGCCGGGCGTCGTCCGCCCTCGCGGCGGAAGAGGATGACGGACGGGCTGCCTGCCCCTGACTGCGCGAGGATGCCGCCGAAGTCGGTGTCCGCAGATACGAGCGTCCGGTCGTCCTGCCCGGCGAACGCGAGGACCTTTTCGTCGTCTGCTGCGCCGAGCCCGACGTCGCGCACGTGCAGGACGTCGTGTCCTGCCTGGCGCAGACCCTCGGCGAGGCTGTTGGACAGGTTGTTGTCGAGGAGGAACCGCACGTCGAGGTCAGGCGGGGATGACGAGGGGGAGCTGGCGTTCGAGTACCGCCTCGGCGGCAAACCGGAGGGCTTCGCGTACGTCTTCCCGGTTGAGGTCGGGCAGCTCTGTGGTGACCTCGTCGATGGTCATGCCATCCGCGATCATGCCGACGACGGTGGCAACCGGTATGCGGAGCCCACGTACGCATGGAACACCGCCCATCTGCGCGGGGTTCACGGTGATCCGAGTGAAGTGCACGGCGCCTCCTCTGTCACCTCCAGGATACGGCGATCACGTGCGGCAGTCCGTTGGCTCGGCGGGAGCTGCCTCGGGTAGCTCTGCTGTTCGGTCACGTCATGTCTAGCCGATGCTCGACCTTCTGCTACAAGACGATCAAAAGCCTCGCGCCCTTGGTGGGCTGCGGGGCCGAATCCAGCTCGACAAGATCACTCCCCTTGACGTCCGGCGCCTGGTCGCGGCGGCGAAGGCGTCCGGGTTGTCTGCGGTGAGCGTCCGCCACGTGCACGGACTGATCCGTAACGCGCTCGCCGAAGCCGAACGGCTCGACCTCGTGCCCCGCAACGTCGCGAAAGCGGTACGCGCACCATCCGTCACGCACAAGGACGTCCGGGTGCTGCGTCCCGAGGAAGCACGACGCCTCATGGAGGTTCTGCACGGTGACCGCCTGGAAGCGCTCTTCGCCTGTGGCCTGATGCTCGGCCTACGCCGTGGGGAGATCCTCGGCCTGCGCTGGACCGATGTCGACCTTGACGGCGCCGTCCTGCACGTCCGCCAGAGCCTCCAGCGAGTCGACGGGTCGTTGACGTTCGTGCCGGCGAAGACCGTCCGCTCACACCGGAAGCTACCGATCCCGGCCCGACTGATGGACCTGCTACGCCAACACCGGGTGATACAGGCGGGCGAACGGTTCGAACGCGGCGACTCCTGGACTGAGACGGGCCTGGTGTTCACCACGACGATCGGGACCCCACTGGAACCACGGAACGTCAACCGCCGGTTCGATCAGCTTCGGGCAGCGGCCGGGCGCACCAACGCGATCAGACTCACGGTCCCGTCCAGGGTCGAGGCTCTCCGTCACCACCACCCTAGGCCCGCAAGCCGTCACAAGCATCCTGGACGGGACAATCCGGGCGGAGGCAGAACGCCACCCGGCCTGAGTCCCGGTCCGGGTCGGGAGGTGAAGCCCCGGTCCCCGGAGGCGCGACGAAGATCACAAAACCGGCGCCGACGACCCCATCCGGATTCACTGACACGCACTATCGAGCAACATCGACCGATGACGACAAGCATCGAAACCGTGGGGTAAACGTGGGGTTCAGCGCCTCAGACGTCCGGCTCTGCGGCGAGAAGTGCCTGTGCTGCAGGCATTTTGGGTGCGCCGCCAGGGACTTGAACCCCGAACCCGCAGATTAAGAGTCACGTTTGTAATGTCCGTGGAGGTTCGCCGACGTTCGTCCGTTCAGGTCGGCGGGCCTCCATCGTTCGTGGCCGTCCGCTGGTGTCCGCTCACGTTGCTGTCAGCGGTTGCTGTCAGACCCGATGCCAGAGCCCAACTGGGCGACAGCGTCACCGTACGTTGCAAGCTTGGGAAACCTGCGCGGAACCACTCCGGCCCAGGTCAGCGGCGGTCCAGCGCCCGCCGCAAGACACCGATAGGACGACATGCTGACCGTTGCTACTAGCCGCGAATGGCACGGTGGCAGATCTGCACGGAGGCGATGCCTACTTTGGCGAACCTCTGATCCGTCCATCGACCTCGAGAGGCGACCCGTGGTGTCTGCTGCTCGCGGCTGCCCCTAGTCTGCCGTGCCGTGGCTATTGCGGAGTACGTGGTCCCGTTTGCTGACCTCGCCTCGACCGACCTTGTCGTCGACCGGATGTATGACGGCGGGGCTGCGGGTTCGGTAGCTGACGATCCGTTGGCGCGCCTGCTGCCGGTCGGCAACCAGGGAGGGTTCCGCTATGCCGGCTCGCCTCGGAAAGGCACCGTGCGTCTTGCGGTGCTGTACACGACCGCGGCGGAGGCGGACTGGCCCGACGAGCTCGACAAGCAGACGGGTCTGTTCACGTACTACGGAGACAACCGCAGCCCGGGCCGTGAACTGCACGACACGCAGCGCTCCGGGAACCTGCTGCTCCGGGACGCGTTCGACAGCACCCACAGCACCGCCGACGACCGGCGAGCGGTCCCACCCTTCCTGCTGTTCGAAAAGACGGCACCTCGCCGACGCGTCGTGTTCCGCGGTCTACTCGTGCCAGGTGCAGCGACCCTGACTGGCGACGACGACCTCGTCGCGATCTGGCGCAGTAGCCGCGGCAGCCGCTTCCAGAACTACCGCGCCCGGTTCACGGTGCTCGACGTCGCGCACGTCACGCGCGAATGGCTCACCGACGTCCTCGACGGCCGCGCCTCCGAAAGCGAGCATTGTCCCTCAGCGTGGACGGCGTGGGTCGAAAGCCGCGTCTACACCCCGCTGACCGCGCCGTCGACGACGGTGATCCGAAACAAGGCCGACCAGATGCCGGCCGACCCGGCCGGCCGGGCGATCCTCACCGAGATCCGCGACTACTACCGGGGACGTGAGCACGACTTCGAACTGTGCGCTGTTGAACTCTGGCGGCTCATCGCCCCGGCGACCGGGCGGTGCGACATCACGCAGCCAAGCCGGGACGGAGGCCGCGACGCGACCGGCGACTACATGCTCGGTCCGTCCTCGGACCCGGTCCGGATCGACTTCGCGCTCGAAGCGAAGTGCTACAGCGAGACGAACTCCGTCGGCGTCCGAGAAGTAGCCCGTTTGATCTCTCGACTGCGGCATCGACACTTCGGCGTCTTCGTTACCACCTCGCACTTCAACCAGCAGGTCTACTCAGAGGTCCGAAGCGATAGGCACCCCATCGCGCTCGTCAGCGGCGGGGACGTCGTTGAGGTCCTGCGCGCTCGGGGCTACTCCGATGTACCAGCCGTCCGCGCCTGGCTTAAGAAGATCGGTCATCGAGGCTGATGTTCCGCTCGTCAACCCACGGATTATGAGCTGTCGTGTACTTCGTCCGCCCATGTCCGCTGACGTCCGTCAGTGCAGGTCACGGGCTTGATCCTTTTCGTGGATGTACACCGACATTCGTAGTTGTCGGTCGGCTTGGCTGCCACCCTGGCTGCCACGTCAGGGCAGACGAACCATGTAATCCGTACTTTGCTCTGGATCGTCCGTGAGTGTCCGCTGGGGTTCGCTGAGTCCGGTGATCTGGGGTCGGATGTCCGGTGGCATCCACCGTCGCCCGTGATTGTCCGTGGGCTCGGCTGTCACGTTGGCTGTCAGCCGGCGCTGTCGCCCGTGGTCGTCAGTGGTGCCGTCGGGAGGTTCGGAGCCTCGGGATCTTAACCTCCAGGTGGGGAACCTCGGTTGGCGTGATGCAGGTAAAGATCACTTCGAAAGGCCTGTGCAGTGGTGCCCAGTTCGGACTGGACCTGGTCCTTACCCACAGACTCAGAATCCGATCACCTGTAACATCATCTTTATGGAGTTGTTTCCATCGTTGGCAGGCCGCTTAGCGTTAAGTGGCCTGTTCGTAATCCTGGCAATCGGAAGCCTGGTCTACGAGGTCCACCCGAAGGGAATTTACCTATTTGCGACTGCCGCACCGATGATCGCGTTTACCATTCTCGCTATACGAGGATTCCGGATTGGTGTTATTTGCAAGAATTCAGATGTGACGATTCGAGGTCTTCTATGGACGCGCACGATCCCGCGGGCAAGCATTACAGAGATCACCGATTTTCCTGCGGTAAGGTGGCTGACTCCCGATGGGCGGAAGCGGTGGACGCCGATCTATGTTTTCAGATCCAACTCACGCCAATTAGCGAAGACGATGGCCATGAATGAGTGCAATATTATAAAGCTGCGGCGATGGGTGAAGCGGTGTACGTGATGTAACGTTGGTTGCGCTACATAGCCGATAGCAAGAAGCAGCAACAACCGCTCGATTACAAGAGCAGGGCAGACCATCCGCTGATGTTCGTGGACGTCCGGTGACCTGCGCCGAGCGTCCACCGGTGCCGGTGCCTGTCCGTGGGCGTCCGCCGGCTCGGGTACATATCCGGATACACGGGTACGGGGCCGGTGGCTGGAACCATCGTGTCCGGTGGCAAGTCGACCCGTACCGCAGGCGGGTCAAGCGCCGAGGGCCGGGGCGGCGCGGCAGCACCCTTCCGGGGGCGCGGCGCGTGTCCTTGACGATCTGACGACCGACCCAGAGATTAAAAGTCTCGTTTGTGATGTTCGTTGTCGTCCGTCGACGTCCGCTCACGTTGCTGTCAGCGGTTGCTGTCAGACCCGATGCCAGAGCCCAACTGGGCGACAGCGTCACCGTACGTTGCAAGCTTGGGAAACCTGTGCGGCTACTGGTGCTGACCTGGTCCAAAGCACTCCCGCCCAGGTCAGCAACGGTCCAGCTCTCGCCAGAGACCACGGATCAGACCACATGCTGACCGTTGCTACTGGCACGTGAATGGCACGCCGAGGGCCGTTGATCCGTATTAGATATGGATCTTCCGCTGATGTCCGTGGACGTCCACGGTGTCCGCTGACCTGGTGCGCTCCGTCCGCTGGTGTCCGCCAGCGTTCGTGGTCGTCTATCGGCTTGGCTGTCAACTTGGCTGTCAGCTCGGCCGTTCATGCTGGACCGTGACGTGGAAGATCCGCAGATTAAGAGATCATCGGTGGTTCGTCCGCCGGTGTCTGTGGATGTCCGCTGGTCTTGGTCGTGGCGTTGTCTGGTTCTGGGGGGGTCCGCGGGCGTCCGTCGGCTTGGCTGCCGCGGTGACTGCCAGTTGTGGTGCGCTGCGCGGGATGCCGGTGATGGTGCGTTACATCTGGGTTGGGGGTTTCGTGTCTGATCTGGGGGTGGGATGGTGGTCGTAGGTGTGACGGGTTGTGTCGTTCGGGTGGCCTTGCGCCGTCGGGAGGGTACGGGTGATGGGTGCTTTGTTGCCCGAGGAGGTCTGGGAGTTCGCGCGGGTGTTTGCGGAGGTCCCGTCAGCTCGGGAGGTGCTGAAGGCTGCGGGGTTTCCGCGTGAGCGGGTGCCGGGGCTGAACACGTCGAGTCCGGCGCAGTTGTGGGAGTCGGTGTCGGTGGAGCTGGCCGGGGGTGTCCTGGTGGACGGTCGGCGTCGGCTGCTGGCCGCGGCGGTGGAGCGCTATCCGGCCAATCGGGTGTTTGGTGGCGATGCGGCTGGTCGTCGGGCGGTGTGGATGTCGTCGTGGGAGCGGTTGCGGGCGTCGCGGCCGTTGCCGGCGATGTTCGTTCCGCGTGACGGGGTCCTTGACCGGGCGGTGGGTCTGCTGGCGGTCGAGGGTGTCGGCGGTGTGGGGCTGGTCGGTGGGGGTGGTGTGGGGAAGTCGACGGTGGCGCGTGCGGTCGTCCAGGACGGGCGGATCGGGGAGCGGTTCACCGGTGGCGCTGTGTGGGTGGAGGTGAACCCGGGCGCGGACGTGTGTGAGGTTCAGGGGCGGGTGCTGGCGGCGTTCGGGGATACCCGGCCGGTAACGGAGGTGGTGGAGGGCCGGGAGCGGTTGCGTGAACTGTTGTCGGGCGCCCGCTGTCTGGTCGTGCTCGATGACGTGTGGGAAGCCGGTGTGGTGGAGGGGTTCCCGCGGCTGGCCGGGGTTCGCCTGTTGGTGACGTCGCGCAGTGCGCGGGTGCTGCACGCGGATGCGTCGATCTGTCCGGTGGGTCCGGTCGAGGAGGCGACGGCGCGCCGTCTGCTGGCGGCCTATGCGCGTTGTGCGGTGGAGGCGTTGCCGCCGGCCGCGGCGGGGATTCTGGCGCGCTGCGGAGGATTGGCGGTCGGGCTGGCGGTCGCGGGCAGTCTGGTCGGGAAGTCGTGGGGGTGGGAGGAGATCGCGCAGGCGTTCGACGCGGCGGATCTGGCTGGGCTCACGGCCCGGTTCTCTGACTATCCGTACCCGAATCTGCTGGTGGTGTTGGCGGCGGGTTTCCGGCTGCCACCTGAGGGTGCGGCGGCCCGATTCCACGAGCTGGCGGTGTTCAAGGGCCATGGTCCGGTTCCGATCCCGGTCGTGGTGGGTCTGTGGGAGACCAGCGGCCAGTTGAGCGCCGCCGACGCGGGGGCCTTGCTGCGTCAGCTTGGCGGGGCCTCACTCGTGCAGGTTGACGGCCAGGCGGATACGGTCACGGCGCACGACCTGCTGTTCGATTTCGCCCGCGCAGAGCTTGGCGCCGACGGGTTCACCGCGGCGCATGGCCGCGTTGCCGGCTGGCTGCTCGATCGGTGGGGTGGGCTGGCTGACGGCCTGCCCGGTCTGCGCGACGCCGCGGAGTTCGACGACGTGGACCGCTACGGCCTGACCTGGCTGGTCGCGCATCTCCTCGACGCGGATGATCCGGACCGGGTCGACCTGTTGTTGGCCGCGGAACGACCGGCGCCAGGCGGCCGGGCTGAAAGCATCTGGTACACGGCGCATGAGGATCAGGGCAGTACCGCCAACTACCTGGCCACGATCCGGGCTGCGTGGCACGATGCCCGCACGCGGTATCCGTCAGGTGACCCGCGGTCGTTTGCCCGTCAGGCCAGCTACGCACTGCTTATCGGCTCGATCACCAGTATGGCCGCGAACATCCCCCCGGCCCTGCTGGTCCGCCTCGTCGAGACCAGCATCTGGCCCCCCGCCCGCGCGCTCACCTACGCCCAAACCGTGCTGCGGCTGGACGATCGGGCGTCGGCGCTGTGCGGGCTGGTACCCCATCTATCGCCCGACCAACATGAGCCGGTCCTCATCCAGGCCTTGGCCGCTGCCACCGCAATCGACAAGCCGGACGTCCGGGCGTCGGCGCTGCGCGGGCTGGCACCCCACCTACCGCCCGACCTGCTCACCCAGGCCTTGGCCGCTGCCACCGCAATCGACGGGTCGTCCGACCGGGCGTCGGCGCTGAGTGGGCTGGCACCCCATCTACCGTCCGGCCTGCTCACCCAGGCTTTGGCCGCTGCCACCGCAATCGACTGGCCGTTCGACCGGGCGTCGGCGCTGAGTGGGCTGGCACCCCACCTACCGCCCGACCTGCTCACCCAGGCCCTGACCGCTGCCACCGCAATCGACAGGCCGTCCGCCCGGGCGTCGGCGCTGAGTGGGCTGGCACCCCACCTACCGCCCGACCTGCTCACCCAGGCCTTGGCCGCTGCCACCGCAATCGACGACCCGGACGCCCGGGCGTCGGCGCTGA
>NZ_CAUVXP010000118.1:0-1251 GCF_963555955.1 Protofrankia sp. Cas3 | reverse complement strand
GCGGGCTGGTACCCCATCTACCGCCCGACCAACGCGAACCGGTCCTCACCCAGGCCCTGGCCGCTGCCACCGCAATCGACTGGCCGTCCCACCGGGTGTTGGCGGTGAGCGGGCTGGTACCCCATCTACCGCCCGACCAACGCGAACCGGTCCTCACCCAGGCCCTGGCCGCCGCCACCGCAATCGACTGGCCGTACCACCGGGCGTGGGCGCTGTGTGGGCTGGCACCCCATCTACCGCCCGACCTGCTCACCCAGGCCTTGGCCGCTGCCACCGCAATCGACGACCCGCGCCCCCGGGCGGTGGCGGTGAGCGGGCTGGTACCCCATCTACCGCCCGACCAACGCGAACCGGTCCTCACCCAGGCCTTGGCCGCCACCGCAATCGCAATCGCAACCGCAATCGACGACCCGGACGACCCGGACGCCCCGTTCGACCGGGCGTGGGCGCTGAGCGCGCTGGCACCCCATCTACCGCCCGACCTGCTCACCCAGGCCCTGGCCGTCGCCACCGCAATCGACGACCCGGACGTCCGGGCGTCGGCGCTGCGCGGGCTGGCACCCCATCTACCGCCCGACCTGCTCACCCAGGCCCTGGCCGTCGCCACCGCAATCGACGACCCGGACGTCCGGGCGTCGGCGCTGCGCGGGCTGGCACCCCATCTACCGCCCGGCCTGCTCACCCAGGCCCTGGCCGCCGCCACCGCAATCGACAGGCCGTCCAACCGGGTGTGGGCGCTGCGCGGGCTGGCACCCCATCTACCGTCCGGCCTGCTCACCCAGGCCTTGGCCGCTGCCACCGCAATCGACAAGCCGGAGGCCCGGGCGTCGGCGCTGCGCGAGCTGGCACCCCACCTACCGCCCGACCAACGCGAACCGGTCCTCATCCAGGCCTTGGCCGCTGCCACCGCAATCGACAGGCCGTACTCCCGGGCGTCGGCGCTGAGTGGGCTGGCACCCCACCTACCGCCCGACCTGCTCACCCAGGCCTTGGCCGCTGCCACCGCAATCGACTGGCCGGAGGCCCGGGCGTCGGCGCTGCGCGGGCTGGCACCCCACCTACCGCCCGACTTGCTCACCCAGGCCCTGGCCGCCGCCACCGCAATCGACTGGCCGTACCACCGGGCGTCGGCGCTGAGTGGGCTGGCACCCCACCTACCGCCCGACCTGCTCACCCAGGCCTTGGCCGCTGCCACCGCAATCGACGACCCGCGCCCCCGGGCGGTGGCGGTGCGCGGGCTGGTACCCCATC
>NZ_CAUVXP010000117.1:0-18111 GCF_963555955.1 Protofrankia sp. Cas3 | reverse complement strand
TGACTGACCGGGGGTCGGTTGCCGGCCTGCAACTCATACCCACCGGACGGACGGCGCGGCTCCGGGATGTCGACGGCTCCCTGGTAGCCGGTTCGGACACCGTCGTGACCGACGAGACTGTGTTCGCTCTGATCGACGCCGGGCGCCGGTGACCGACCTCGCGCTCGACACGAGCGTCGCCGTCGCCTGTCTTCTTCGATCTCACGTCGCCCATCCCGCGGTCCGACACCACGTCGGAACCCGGGTTCCCACGCTCACCGAACACTCCTTGCCCGTCCTCCACGTGTCGACAATCCCGGCTACGGAAAGCTGGCTCTACTGCGATCGCCGTAGGGCTATGGGGGTAGGTCCGTGTCGTCACGGTCACGCCGCTGTCCGGGTAAGTGTTCGATTAAGTCGGATTACCGAGATCGACCCTATTTGAACCATACGGGATCGCCCATCGGCCACGGCGGGTCCACCGCCTGGCCGGCTGGCATTCCGGCGGCGCCTTGTTGTCGTTCCGCTGTTGCCGCCGGTGACAACACCGACCGTCTACCGCACCGTCACCGTCATCGTCCGTATGCGCTGGCATCAGAGCACCGTCGGCTACGTTACTCGAACGATCCTGGAACCAGCAGTACCAGTACGGCCGGTTTGGAACAGCGAGTCACGGAATCCCAGAGTGGGACCCTCAATACCCACACTCATGGGCTCTGTTACGGCCCGCGCCATAGGAAGATTCTTGGCACGCGAGGTCTGACCGCCGGATTCATGTCGACGACAGACCCTTCAGGTGTGCCGAGGGAGGGGGAGAGATGAGAGTCACCACCGGCTGGCAACCCTACGACCTGTATCGGTAGGTCCGGCGAACGAGCAGGGTCCCGCGGCGTCGCGAGGCGGTTTCGTGGGGCCGATCAGGGCTCGCCTGGGAAACCGCGATTCACCCACTTCAGAAGTTATAGGAAAAATTTCCAAAGTGGTGGGAAGAATTTTTACGATTTTATGGTCCCCGGAGCCCCCTGGTATTGCGACCGCACTTGGTCTCAAGCACGGTTACAGTGCCAGGACTAGCTTCTCCTGAAAGCGACGAGAAAGTCAGGTGAAGCCTGATGCTGACCCTTGGCCTGAGCGGCTATTTTGACTCGTGGTCCGACTCGTGGTCCGACTCGCGGTCCGGTGATTCGGTGCCCAGACTGCTACCGGGATACTTTCATGACGCCTCGGCCTGCCTCACGCTCGACGGCCAGGTGATCGCCGCGGTGGAGGAGGAGCGGCTGGACAGAGTGAAGCACACCAACAAATTTCCCCACCGGGCGATCAGGGCATGCCTGGAGGAAACTCACGTAGATCCGTCCGAGATTGACTCGATCGCGTTCTTCTTCGAGGAGGAGGACAGTGACAAAACGATGCAGGCTGAAGCGATCGACCAGCCCTCGGCGCTGATTACACCCGCGCGGCAGTGCATCACCGAGCGCCTTAACAGCGAGTTCGGGGATCGGATCCGTCCAGTACACATTGATTTCGTCTCGCATCATGTGGCCCACGCCGCATCCACCTTCTTTCACTCCGGGTTTGATACGGCGCTGGTTCTCATCATGGACGGCAACGGCGAGCACAGCTCCGGGTCCCTGTACCGCGGCGACGCCACCGGGCTGATCCCGCTGAAGACCTTCGACAGCGATTTCTCGCTGGGTCAATTCTACAACTGGGCCACCCGTCTCCTCGGGTACCGCCTGGGTGACGAGTACAAGGTTATGGGCCTCGCCTCGTACGGTGATCCGACCAGATTCAGGGCCGTGCTCGGCGAGCTTTTCCAGCTGTGCGAGAACGGAGACTACCGTCTTGAGATGGCTCGGCTCCCATGGAAGATGCTCGAATTCGGCTATCGTCCCCGCCGCGCCAAGGAACCGTTCTCAGCAGTGCACAGAGATTTCGCGGCCGCGGTACAGGAGGTGCTCGTCAAGATCGTACTGCACGTATTGGAACACTGGCGGCGGGCAACAGGACTCGACGCGCTGTGCATGGCGGGCGGAGTCGCGCAGAACAGCAGTATGACTGGACAGATCATCGCCCAGCAAATCTTTGACCGAGTGTTCGTGCACCCGGCGTCCCACGACGCCGGTGCCTCGGTCGGGGCGGCTTTGTACGCGCAGCGATCCGGAGCCGGCGACTGGCCGGTGTCTGAACCGGCGCGCAGGCGGCCGCGCAATGCCTGCTGGGGTCCTGGCATCGGTGACAACAAAGCGGTCCTGTCCGAGCTTGAGCCATGGGGGGAGTTCCTACGTTGGGAGGAGCACAGCGATATCGCGGCAACCGCCGCCCGTCTGCTGGCGGAAGGCTCGATCATGGGTTGGGTGCAGGGCAGGTCTGAGTTCGGTCCGCGCGCTCTGGGTAACCGCAGCATCCTCGCAGACCCCCGACCAGCCGAAAATCGGGACCGAATCAACATGGCCGTGAAACGCCGGGAGGATTATCGCCCTTTCGCCCCGGCCGTTCTGGCCGAATTGGCAGGTGAATACTTCGAGCTTCCCGCCGACCCTTCCGCGCTGGAATACATGGGCTTCGTCGTGCCGGTCCGAACGGACAAGAGGGAATTATTGGGCGCGGTGACACACGTCGACGGATCGGCGCGGATACAGATCGTCACCGACGGGTCCAACCCTCGTTTTCGGGAACTCATCGCACGATTCGGGGAGATCACCGGGACACCCGTTCTGCTCAACACCTCGTTCAATAACAACGCCGAGCCGATCGTGCAGTCGGTGAACGAGGCGATCGCCTGCTTCCTCACCACCGAGATCGACGTTCTGGTTGTCGGGGATTTCATCACGAAAAAGCGCCCGTTCGACTGGCGGCGATACGGCAGCCTGAGTCCGCGGCTGGCGCCGTTTGTCGAGGTACGTCTCGTCTCAGCCCTCGGCTCGGACGACGAACTGATATCGGGAGCGATGCTGGCCCACCGGGACGGACGGGCACCGTCGCGAGCCGTCAGCACGGACCTGGGGACCGCACTCACCCGGGCGGACGGTAAGACCGCGCTGGCGGATCTCCTGCCGAACGGTGGACTGGACGAGGACGTCGTCAACGAGATTCGACAGCTGTGGACCGAACGCCTAATCGCGCTCGCCCCCGTCCCAGGATCTTCGGTGAGGATGGTCGACCATGGAGAATGAGCATGTCGAACGCATACGGCTGGGCATCGTCGGATGTGGTGCGGTAACCCGCCAGTGTCATCTTCCCGCTCTGGTCGGAAACCCCTGGTTCCGACTGACCGCTCTGGTCGACGTTGTCGAGGCGCACGCGACGCAGGCCATGCGGATATTTGAGCAGCTCTCTGCCGAGAACCACACCGAATCCGTCCGTGATCAGATAGTCGTCCGAACAGATCTCGACTCGATCCTGCCGATGGTGGACGCAGTTGTCGTCGCGACACCACACGCCACCCATGCGGACCTGACCGTCCGCGCCCTGCGGGCAGGTCGTCCCGTGTTCGTCGAAAAACCCGTCGCTCTGACAGTCGCCGAGTGCGACCAGATAGTGGCAGCGGCGGCCGAGAGCGGCTGCGAAGTGATGCCGGGGCATCTCCGTCGCCTCTTTCCCTCGGTTCAGTGGATCAGGTCGATAGTGGACTCGGGGGTACTCGGTCGGATTCACCGGGTCCGGTGGGCGGAGGGATTCCCCTATCAGTGGCCCGCCGTAAGCGGTTTCATGTTCGACGCCCCGCTCGACGGCGGCGGTCTGCTCCTGGACATAGGTCCGCATGTTCTTGACATTCTTCACCGCTGGTTCGGCGGGCCGGTTCGGTTGGTAAGCATTGCGGACAACGCCGATGCGACGGGTTCCGACAGTGAGCTCAGCGCCACACTTCTTTTCGGGGACGTCCCGGCGGAAATCGAACTCAGCCGGCTTCGCGAACTGTCGAACCAATGTGTGATCGAGGGAACCGCCGGTACGGTGACAGTGGGTGTCAGTCTGGAGGCTGAGTTCACTCAGAGTGACAGCAGCGGAAAGATCGTCGCAAGCGGACCGGTGCCGGTCCTCGCGCCGGCGCAGGCCGAGTGGGGCAACGCCTTCCGGGAGCAGCTCGCCGAGTTCGCACACCGCATCGCAGGTGCCGAACCAAGGCTCGCGACGCTCGAAGACGGGGTGTCGACGGTGAGCATGCTGGCCGCATGCCAGTCGGCACACCGCAACCGCCTGGCCCGCCCTTGGGAAGGCGCTCCGGCGGGGCCACCGCTGACCAGCCGAATCGCGGTGACCGGCGCGAGCGGCTTCATCGGTGCCCATATCGTCGACCGGATAATCGCCCGTCATGGTCGTACGACTGCTGTCGTACGCAACCTGGCCAGGCTGGCCCGGCTGTCACACCTCGACCGTGGGCATCTGACGTTCTCATGCGCAGACACTCGCGATGTCGATGAGCTTGCCAAGGCCTTCACTGGTTGCGACGTGGTCGTGCACACCGTGTATGGCAACGGTGTCGAGGAAGGTGAAAACTGGTCGGTCAGCGTCGACGGGACCAGGGCCGTTCTGGACGCCGCGAAAATTGCGGGTGTTCGGCGCCTGATACATGTCAGCTCCGTCGCCGTATATGACACGGCTGATCAGGACGCCGTTAATGAGGAAACACCGCTGGTGGCCCGTTTACTGTCGGACCGGGGATACGCCCAGCAGAAGTTGGCGGCCGAGCGGCTCGTACTGGAGGTCGACCCAGCTGAACTGGAAGTAATCTGTGTGCACCCGACGATCGTGTACGGCCCGTGGGGCGGAGTCTGGACGAGTGGTCCACTCAGGAGACTTGCGAAGGAAAATGACTTTCTGCCCACGGGCGACCACCCCGGGGTGTGTAACGCGGTACATGTCCACGATGTCGCCGACGCAATCCTGTTCCTGGCCGAACTCCCAGATCCGGGTAGCCGCCACTTTCTCGTCTCCGGACCGGAGTCGGTAAGCTGGGGGGAATTTTATGATGCCTTCCGAGGGATACTCGGGATCGCCACCCCCGTGACTTCTGATCCTGCCGGCCTGCCGGCCTGGGAACAGGATCTGTACAGCGAACATGCGGTTGCCAGCATAAACCGGCTGGCGGCAGCTGGCTTCGTGCCTCGGATGTCGTTCTCAGCGGGGATCGACCAGCTTGGATCGTGGGTTCAGTGGGTAGGGCCAATGGGCTCCTGACCGACTCGGGTCGCCGGCGCGGGAGCGGACAGGGACTGGGCTTCAGCGCCTGGATGAACCGGCTGAAACAACCTTTCACTGCCTTCTGTCTGGGTGGCTGAACGTACAAACTCCATACCCCAGGCGCCCGCGGCCGGTGAGGCCGCGGGCGGAGAAGACGGCGGACGAGGGGTGCCCGGTGGGTGTGCAGGTGTACAGCGGGGCGACATCGGTCCGCCAGTGCGGTCGACTCGACTTCCACCTCAACGACGACTCCGGTGTCGGCACCGACGCCGTGCTGGTGGTCAGCGACTTCGTCAGCGGTAAGGAGATGGCGCGGTTCGCCCTACGGGTCGACGCCTACCCGACCCCAGACGATCTTGCCGCCGACCGGGAATGGCCGGTTGGCTTCACCCTCGACGTCCCGCCGTCCTGGCCAAGCGCGCTGTACACCGTGGAGGTCCATCCGGGCACGCCTGGCCAGAGCCGTGCGTTTTTCGTCGTGCGCCCGGCCGAGCCCACAGCGCACGCCGACATACTGGTGTCGGTTCCGTTTCCCACCTTTCAGGCCTATGCCTGGGCCGGTGTTCCCGGCGCGTCGCTGTACTGGACCGAGCAACCCGATCGAGGCCGCCGGGTAAGCCTGCGCCGGCCGAGCTCAAGCGGCCCAGGATGGGAGGTGCCCCTGCTGGCTTGGCTCGCCACGAGCGGCTTCGACGTCGACTACTGCTGCTCCGGTTTCGACCTGCATGACGGCGCGATTCTCCTCGACGCCTACCGGTTGCTGGTCTCCATCGGGCACGACGAGTACTGGACGGCCGAGATGCGGGACACCGTCGAACGGTTCTTGGCGTCCGGCGGCAACGTCGCCTTCCTGACCGGCAACACCTGCTGGTGGCAGTTCCGGATCGAGGACGACGGCCGAACCTTCGTCTGCTACCGCGATGCCAGCGAGGACCCCCTGACCGGTGTGGACGACGCCCGGGTAACGGTCGAATGGTCCAGTGCCCCGGTGAACCGCCCGGAGAACACCCTCACTGGTACGAGCTTCAGGCGCGGCGCGGGCTGCTGGGGCGACCTGGAGGCGATGGCCCAGGCGACCTGGACGGCGCAGTTCGCCGATCACTGGGTCTTCGAGGGCACCGGCCTGGCCGACGGGGACGCTTTCGGGGCTGGCACGCTTGGTTACGAGACCGACGCCGCCGACGTGATCGAGGAGGGTGGCGTACCTCGGGTCACCGGGCGGGACGGCACGCCGCCCACCTTCGTCGTACTCGCCACCGCGGACCTGGCGCACTGGCGGCAGTTCGGGCAGGGCGGCGCCGCGACCATGGGTGTGTTACGGGCGCCCGGCGGCGGCACCGTGTTCAACGCCGCCACGACCGGCTGGGGCAGCGGGCTCGGTTTGTCCCCCGATCCTGTGGTCGACCGCATCACCCGTAAGGTGCTTTCCCGACTGTCGCGTCCGTGGCCGGGCACGGACTGGGAGCGGATGGGGAACGCACGGCAGGTCGTCGCGCTCGCAGCCTGCGAGAACAGACTGTTCGCGGCCGACTCCGACCAGCGACTGTGGGTTCGGGACCCGGTTGGGCAGAACCTGGAGTGGACCCTCCTCGGGCCCGCGCCGGCTGTTCGTGCCCTGGCCAGCCCTCGTGAGGCCACCGCCGGACAGCCGATCGGCCTGTACGCGGTGACCACCGACGGCCGCCTGGTGCGGCGAGAGCCCTACCTCGACGCCGCCACCTGGACCGAGATCGGGACCGCGGCGGAGGTGGTCGCGCTCGCGGCGAGCTTCGACGGGCTGTTCGGCGCCACCGCCAGCGGCAATCTCGTCTTCCTCCCGTTCGAGGGGATCGCGACCGGCGCGGCCTGGTCCCACGCGGGGCACGCCCACCAGATCGTCGCCATGACGAACGTCAACGGTCGTCTCTACGGCGTAACGTCGGACGGAATCCTGTGGACGCGGCTGCCTTTCCGGTACGAGGTTGACTGGACAGTGCTCGAGACGTGCCCTGCCGAGGTCACCGGGCTGGCCGGCCACGCTGGCAGGCTGATTGTCAGCACCGGATCTGGCCAACTCCTGTGGCGCGACGCCGCCCCGCTGACCCCGCGCCGTCGCGGGGGGGAACCCACTCGTGACGGGTGCCTGGTAACGCCCGGCTGATAGTGCCGGCCTGATGCCTGATGCCTGATGCCTGATGCCGCGGACGCGGCTCCGCGGGCGTCGGCGACAACGACCTGACCCTGGCATCGGCAGTACCAGCATTGCCGTTTACGGCAGAGCTGGTCCCGGCGGGAACACGCACCAGCGTCGGTGCCAGCACAACCGCGGTCTGTTTCAGGCCGCGTGCGCGTGGGAGTCTGTGTCCAGCGTCGAAACCTCGACAGCGAAAAGCACCGACCAGGGAACCACCGACAGGGAAACACCGACGGTGTCTACCTCCGGGTCCGGACCCGGAAATGGACACGACTTCCAAACTCGCTGTGTCCGTTGCCCGGTCGCCGGCCGTCCGGCCAGCACAATACTTCTCATCGAGGTCACCATGCCCTGGATCGTGAGCGTTCTGTCTGGCACTTTCACCGTTCTTCTGTTATCCTACTTAATTCTCGTTCTCGGCCACCTCGCGGCACAGATATACTATGCGCGACGGACCCATCAACGGGCATCTCGCCAGCCCGCGGCCGGCGCGCCTGGTTCACTCGACTGCCCGCCGAGTATCGGCTCCCTGCCGTCTGTGGACGTGATTATCCCCTGTTACAACGAGGACCCGCTGGTCCTCACGGAATGCCTGCGGTCGGTGGCGTCCCAGGACTACCAGGGAAAGCTTGCAATCTATCTGGTCGACGACGGATCGAGAAACCGCGACGGGCTGAGCGGTGTCTACGACGCCTACGCCGACGACCCACGGTTCACCTTCATACTGCTCCCTCGCAACGTCGGAAAGCGTAAGGCGCAGGTCGCCGCGATCCGCCAATCGACCGGCGACCTGGTCATCAACATCGACTCTGACACCACAATTCAACCGGACGTCGCGCGCAAGCTCGCGGCGGCCATGGCCGACCCGGGGGTCGGCGCAGCCATGGGGCACATGGTCGCCAGCAACGCCAAGGCCACCTGGTTGACACGGATGATCAATATGGAGTACTGGATCGCCTGCAACCAGGAACGGGCGGCGCAGGCCATGTTCGGTGCCGTGATCTGCTGCTGCGGGCCCTGCGCGGTCTATCGCCGTTCCGTACTCCTCGAGGTCCTCGACCAATACGAGACCCAGTTCTTCCGTGGGCGGCCCAGCGACTTCGGCGAGGATCGCCACCTCACCATCCTCATCCTCAAGACGGGCCGGCGCACCGTTTACGTGCCGGACGCCGAGGCCGCGACGCTGGTTCCCGAGCGAATTCGACCCTACCTTCGCCAGCAGCTTAGATGGGCGCGCAGCACATACCGGGACACGCTGCTGGCCATTCGGCTCCTTTCCCGGTTCGGCCCCTATCTCACCCTGGACGTGATTGCGCAGAACGTCGCTCCGCTGCTCCTCGGCCTGACCATACTCACCGGACTGGCGCTGGTCGCGGCGACCGCGTCAATACCATGGTGGTCCGTCGCCGCACTGACCGGCCTTGCGCTGGCGAACTGCTCTTATGGAGCCTGGCACAACCGGACAACGACCTTCTTCACCTTCGCGCTCCACGATTTTATTAAAATCGGCCTGCTGCTGCCGTTGAAGGTCTACGCACTCTGCACCCTGGGCAACACCAACTGGGGATCGCGCACCATTCCGGCGACTCTCCGCCCGCCGACCCTTCGCCCGCCGACCGCGGCCGGCGCCACGAAGCTCCCACGGCCGGCATTGAATGCGCCGGCAAATGACAACCACGGAAGAAATCAGGAGGTGCTGTCTCAATGAGAACCGCCATCGCAGCCGAAGGCCTGGTAAAGAAATACGGCGATTCTTACGCGCTGACCGGGCTCGACCTGGAAGTCCGCGCGGGTACCGTACTCGGCCTGTTGGGTCCCAACGGAGCGGGCAAGACCACCACCGTCCGCGTGCTCACGACACTGCTGATGCCCGACGGGGGACGCGCCTGGGTGAACGGCATCGATGTCGTACAAAACCCCCAGGAGGTGCGCCGCAGCATCGGCGTCTCCGGTCAGGAAACAGCGCTGGAACCCCTGTTGACCGGGCGGGAGAACCTGGAGCTGTATGGCCGGCTGCACCGGCTCGGCCGGCGTGGGGCACGCCAGCGGGCGCAGGAGCTTCTTGAACAGTTCGGCCTCACCGAAGCTGCGACGCGCCCCGCTCAGACCTACTCGGGAGGCATGCGGCGGCGACTTGATCTGGCAGTCAGCCTGATCACCCGGCCGTCCGTGCTGTTCCTGGACGAGCCGACCACCGGCTTGGATCCCCGCAGCCGCAGCGCCACCTGGGATGTGGTAGCCGAGCTGGTCGGCGCGGGCACCACAGTCCTGCTCACCACGCAGTATCTGGAGGAAGCCGATCAGCTCGCCGACCTCATCGCCGTCGTCGATCACGGCCGCGTGATCGCGCAGGGAAGCGCAAACGAGCTGAAGGCCCGCATCGGAGGCGACCGCATCGAGGTCGTGCTCCATGATCACGAGCTTCTGTCAGTGGCCGCGGGCGTCCTCGAGCGGACCGGAACCGGGCAGGCGCTGGTCACCACGTCGGAACGGCGGGTGAGTGTGCTGGCACCGCACCGACCCGGGCTGCTCGCCGACGTACTTCGCACCATGGAAGCCGCCAATATCACTGTGGAGGATATCGGCTTGCGTCGTCCCAGCCTCGACGACGTCTTTTTCAGCCTCACCGAACGTCCCGCCGGCCCCGTCGCCAGCGCGGAGACCACAGGCCCGATGAACACCGCGAGATCGACGCTGGTGGCGGCATGAGTAAAAACACTAGAAATCTGACCACACTGCCGAAACAGCGGCGGAGGGAAAGCTCCATGCTCAGCTGGACTGACAGCGGGCTGACCGACATACCGCACCGCGAGGACGGGACTCCCCCCGTTGCGACTCTCCGACTGGCAAACCAGCCGGTCACCCTCAGGACGAAGCACCCGACCACGTCGCCTGGCGCTGGCCTGCACAGGCGCCAGCGGACGCTTCACCATACGGCCAAACCCGCGCCCGGAACCCAGCTGGCAGATATCTGGATACTGACCAAGCGTATTGTCATGCGATTACGGCGGCGGCCCGACGTCATCGTGTACAGCTTTATCCAGCCGGCGTTGTTCACCCTGGCCACGGTGTTCGTGTTCGCCGGGGCGATAAAGCTGCCGGGCGGTGGTAGTTACGCCGAGTTCGCGATCTGCGGCATGCTGGCCCAGACCATCGTCCTAGCCACGTCCCACACCGCGTGCGCGCTCGCGCTGGACATCCACGACAAGGTGCTCGACCGGCTCCGTATACTGCCGGTCGCCCGGTCGTCGATTCTGGCCGGATTCACCAATGCCGGCCTCATGCACTCACTGATAACGGTCCTGATCACCATCGGCTGCGGATACCTGGCGGGCTGGCGCGCACATAACGGCATCGGTTCAGCCGCAGCGGCGATCGCCCTTCTGTTGCTGTTCGGACTCGCGATGAGCTGGCTCGGCGCGCTCATCGGCGTGTCCGTGAGCAGCCCGGAGGCGGCTGCCGGCGCCGGTAGCATCTGGCTGTTCCCGTTCATGTACCTCTCCAATGCGCTGGCACCGGTTCAGAGCATGCCGGTCTGGGTGCAGTACGTGGCTGAGTACAACCCGGTGTCGGCTATCGCGTCGGCGTGCCGGCAACTGTTCGGAAACCCGGCTCCGCCGGCGGTGCACCAGACGTTGGTGACAGATCATCCGATTGCCACTTCGATTGTCTGGTCGCTAGCGATCATAGCCGCCGTGATGCCACTGAGTATCCGGAAGTTCATGGCCGCCGCTTCCCGTTGACCCGGCACGATCAACGGCATCGACCGGGACAGCGCCGGCCGACGCCACCGGAGTTCACCGCGACACAGTGCCTGAAATGGAGCACCAATGCGGATTCTGACCATGAAAGCTGGGCACGACGGCACGATCGCGTTCGTCGAGGACGGCCGTCTCGTCGACTCTCTTGAGGGTGAAAAGGACTCCGGCGACCGTTACGGGGCCATTTCCGCGAGAGCTGTTCTCCAGGCGATGGACATGGCGCCCGGCCCCCCGGACGTACTCGCCGTCGGCGGCTGGTACAAGCCCCTGTCAGGCTACGTGTCACATTACGGTGCCGGCTATTTCGGCCTCGACGCGGGGGTCACTACGGAGGGGATCTTCCTCGGGAAGCCGGTCACCGTCTTCACGTCCAGTCATGAACGCTCACATCTGTTCATGACCGCGGCGATGAGTCCGGCCGCCCCGCTGGAGGAGTGCGTCATTCTGGTGTGGGAGGGTGAGATCGGCTCCTTCTATCATTGGCAGGAATACGGGGCAAAGATCACTCCCATCCATGTCATGACTGAGCCCGGTGCGCGTTACGCCTCGCTCTTCGGCCTTGCCGACCCCACCTTCGACGACTCCGGAGGGACACCCAGGCTGCAGTACGCGGGAAAACTGATGGCCCTGACCGCCTACGCGGACGGCTCCGGGCCAGGCCCCAAAGAGAAGGAGGTGGTCAATGCACTTCTGAAATCCAGCAGGACATTCTTCCCGTTCGAGAAGAACGCCTACCGGACCTCCGCCCTGTACAACTGCGGCATCGACAGCCCGCTGTTGCACAACGCCGCACGGTATCTCACGATCCGCCTTTTTGAGACCTTCCGCGTGGTGGCCGAAGACCGGCTCCCCCGCGGCCTGCCACTGCTGATCTCCGGCGGATGCGGCCTGAACTGCGCGTGGAACAGGAGCTGGCAGGAGTCCGGCCTCTTCACCGACGTTTTCGTACCGCCCTGCGCAAACGACTCGGGTTCGGCCATCGGAACCGCGATGGACGCGGCAACCTATTTCGGCGAACCGTGTCGTCTCGAGTGGAATGTCTATGCCGGCGCACCGTTCCACTGTGACGCCAAACCCGACGCCACCCGATGGTCAGCGCAGCCACTGCATTTCGAACGGCTGGCCAGGCGGCTGCTGGATGGCGGCGTCGCGGCGTGGGTCCAGGGACGCTACGAGCTAGGACCGCGCGCCCTCGGGCATCGATCACTGCTTGCCTCGCCGTTGACCGCCGGAACGAAGGAACGAAGGAACTCCTCAACACGATCAAACAACGCGAAGGCTACCAGCCGAAGCCCCCTGTTGCATCGAGGAGGACCTGGGCCTCTGGTTCGACGACCCGGTCGAGGACCCGTACATGCTCTACTTCAGCAACGTCCGGACCGACGCGCTGCCAGCTGTAACCCACGTCGACGGAACTGCGAGAATCCAGTCCAGCCGGCGTCACCAGGATCCCACCGTATACCAGCTCCTGGAGTCCTTCCGGGCTGTCTCGGGCTACGGCGTCCTGTGTAACACCTCGCTGAACTTCTCCGGACATGGCTTCATCAACCGCATGTCGGACCTCATCGGTTACTGTGAGCCGAAAAATATCTCAGACATGATCGTCGAAGACACCTGGTATCAACGCAGATAGGTCGGGAATGCGGCGGCACAGCCGGGACCAGCAGCGGGTGGGGGTTTGGCCAGGGTCGCGTGAATATCACGTCAAGTTGTGATCTACTACGCTGTGTAGTCGCTGTGCGGCGGCATCTGGACCCGCCCTGGGACCACCCTGCACCCGATGACACGCGTCGTCGATATTCGGCAGCCGTCTCGGAGGAGATTCGCGGTGTATATCGGATCGGTACCCCACGCGCCAGCCCCGGAAATCTGCCGGTGCGTGGCCGGAGTGACCCTTACATCGAGTTATCCAAAACCCGGCCCGCCGTTGTGATGAAAGTGGCCTCCTGCTCGGGATAATGAAAGCGCCAACCAACATAGTCCCATACAGAAGGCCACCGCATGCCATCATGTCAGACCGGCGCCGACCTGTCGAGCGGCCATGACCAGGCCGGCGAGAACAAAGCCGGAAGACTTCTCGCGATGCTGCGCCGGGTGAAGGATTTCCGCGCCGCCCGCGGAAAGACGTACAACCTCGATTTCGTGCTCGCGGTCGCGGTCGCGGTCGTCGCGACACTCGCAGGCGCCGCGAACTACCGCCAGATCGGCAGACGCGCCGCCGACCTCCCACAAAGCCTCCTCGCCCAGCTCGGAGCGCCCTACGACCACTTCGGCGCGCGCTACGCGGCGCCGAGCGAGTCCACGATCCGGGACGTTCTCACCAACATCGACGCGGACCTGCTCGACCTCGCCGTCGGAGCCTGGCTGCACGACTGCGCGACACGCGACCGCGACGGCGACCTGGTGATCGCGCTGGACGGCAAGGTCCTGCGCGGCGCCTGGACCGACAAGAACAAGCAGGTCAAGCTGTTCGCCGCCATGATCCACGAAGAGGGCGTCGTCGTCGCCCAGACCCTCGTTCCCGACGACACCAACGAGATCACCCAGGTTGAGAACCTGGTGAAGAACCTCAGATACCGGCGCGGGAAAGCCGTCGTCACGGCGGACGCCGCCCACACCCAGTTCAAGACCGCGATCCTCCTCCGCACACGTGGTATCGACTACGTCCTGACCGTCAAAGGAAACCAGCCAACCCTTCACCGACAGGTCTTCGAGCGCTGCCTTCCGCTTCTCCAGCAAACCCCCAGCCATGAGGAGGAAGAACGCTCTCACGGTCGCATCAAGCGGTGGGCCATCTGGACCACCGCCGCCGACGGTATACGTTTCCCGTTCGCGCGGACGATCGCCGTCATCCGTCGCGAGGAGTTCGACCTAGAAGGCAACAGGCTAACCAAGGAATACGCATTTATCATCACCAGTCTGCGCGGGTGGCGCGCCACTCCGGCCGCGATCCACACCCACGTCCGCCGGCATTGGGAAATCGAAAACGAAATCCACTACACTCGCGACACCGCCTGGCGAGAGGACACCTGTAGCGCTCACACCGGAAACGGCCCGCGAAACCTCTCCATCCTCCGCAACCTCGCCCTCGGCATCTTTCGCCTCCACGGCGCGACCAAGATCAAGGCGACCCTTGAGTACATCGCCAGAGACCGCACCCGAGCACTCAACTTCCTGATCACCTAGAGCTACAGATCATCACCTTATGTTACCTTCGCGCAGCCCTGGTCATCACCCCAACCGTCGAAGTAGCCGTGCTGCCTGCCCCGCGCGGGGTCGGTGAAGAGCAAGACGTTGGGGGTCGTACGGGATGGGCCGATGCCGCCCTGGCGCCGACCGCCGTACCGATCGTGTAGGGTCCGCCGCACCAACACAGTTCCCAGCTCGATGTCCCACCCGGTCTCGTCTAGATCCACGACGGCCACCATACGGGCCGGAAGGAACTGGCTGGCCGAGCCGGTGCACCGGGCGGGCGAGGCCGTCGGTGGGGGTGCAGGGCACTGGAGTGGCGTCGTAGACGCCGCCGCGTTCGGCCATCCGTTTGCCGCCGTGTTACTCCCCGGCTGACAATCGAGTCGCCCGCTTGCGGACGGTAGCGCATACCGCCTTGGCGGTGGCTGACCGCAACGCGTCCGGTGGCATCGCCTGTTGCAGCGTGCGCGATCTGGCGTTTACCGATCCGGAGACCGGTCGTGCGCTGCACGACGGCCAGCCACCGCAGCCCGCGTGGGAGTGCCGGCCCGCGGGCATGTTCAGTACCGCGTCGGCCGGGTAGCGGTTAGCCGTGCCGGGCGCTCCGTAGCCCAGCCGGGTGGCGGTGGCCGTTCTTATGGCTGCGGTCGTTGCGTTGAGCTCCCAACCGCCAGCCGAGGCGAGTGTACGTTTGGCGCTCTACTTGTACGTAACGATCTTCTGTTGTACGTTAAAAACATGACCACATCGCCCGAGCTGAGCGTGTCGGAGGCTCGAGAGCAGCTTGCCGCGATCATCGATCAAGTCCGCGCAGACCACAAGCCGGTCTACCTCGCCCGTCGCGGCCGGCGAGTTGCGGCGATCATCGATGCCGATGACCTGGATCGCATCCTCGCGCTGGCCGAAGACATGGCCGACATACGCGAAGCCGAACAAGCGCGCGAGCAGATGATGACGACCGGGCAGACGCCCATCCCCTGGGATGAGGTCAAGGCCGAACTCGGCCTGACATGAGATACACGGTCAGTGTCGCACCGCATGCGATCCGCCAGTTACGCAGGCTCGACCCCACGGCCCGACGCCGGGTGCAGGCTGTCATTGATCTCCTCGCCGACGATCCCCGTCCACCGGCCGCTCGACAGCTTGTGGGCGGTGCGGGCGAATGGCGCGTACGCACCGGCGACTACCGGATCGTGTACGACATCCAGGACAAGGAAATGATTCCCCTGGTCGTCGCCGATGGCCTGCATGGCGACCCCCTGTGGGCGAATTGATGCGGCACCATAGCCTGGGGCCATGTCGGCTCCCCTGCTCCATGCCTTCATCGACGAGGCGGGCGGTCGCGCGGTGACGGCGAGGTCGACCGACCACTTCGTCATGTCCGCAGTGATTCTCGCGGACGCTCACCTCCCGGCGATGGCCGCCGAGCTGGCTCAGCTCCGTATCGACCTCAAGCGACGCCCGGGCGATACTCTGCATTGGCAGAACCTCAAGGGACATTCCCCGCGTCTTCACGTCGCGCGGACGGTCGGGGCGCTCCCATGGCTCACGATCTCCACCGTCGTAGTATGCAAGAGACATCTCTCTGACGTTCTGCCAAGCGAAGAGCACGCGTACCTTTACACGCTGAGGTTCTTGCTGGAGCGACTGTCATGGCTCGCTCAGGCGCGTGGCGCGACTCTGGACTACACGCTCGCGCATATCGTACGGTTCGAGACCACCAAGCTGCGGCGGTACGAAGCGGCGCTACAGGCGGACCCCGACTGTCGGATCGCCTGGGGGGCGCTCGACAGCCACGGTGGTCGCATCGATCAACCGAGCCGCGTGGAGGGGCTCCAGCTCGCAGACATGGCCGCGTCCGCGACGTTTCCCGCCTTCGAGCCGGACCGCTTCGGCAACATGGAGACTCGGTATCTGCGTGAACTCGCGTCCCGCCTCTACCGGCGACCGGGGCGTCCGCTTACCTCCTACGGACTCAAGATGCAGCCGTGGAACGATACGACGAAGGCCGCCTACCCGTGGGTGGCGGCCCTCTAGGCGCGTCGGCCGGCTTATGCCGCTCTGCGGATGCCGCCGTTTCCGGTGGCAGACGACCGTCCGTGCATGTCCACGGTACGCGCGGGAGGCTCCGAGGTCGAGAGCCCTGCGCGAGCTTGTGGAAAAGCCGTACATGTGCAGGCGACATGAAGAGCAAGTGCTGCCGTATGGACGTCAGATGCCGCACTCGGCGACAGCGTGTTGCATCATCGGCTATTTAGGTAATCGCTTCTAGTCTAATCTATCCCAATCGGTCACCTAAAATCATTGATCGGTGACTTTCCACATCCCCAGTGGAATTCACTACAGAAGTGGGCTCGGATCATCAGGAGAGCCCGAGCGTGAGGCTCGCCGAGGTGGGGTGTGGGCTCGGCTCCGGTCCGTAGAGTGACCGACGACGATCCTCGGCCCGAGGTCGTGGAGGGTGGTGAGCGTGGTCCGTGCTCCCCGCCAGACCGGGAAGACGACGGCGCTGCGCGCGCTGGCGGAGGAACTGACAGCCGGTGGTCGGTACGCGGCGCTGCATTTCTCGTGCGAGCTCGGCGAGGCGGCAGGTGACGACTACGGCACTGCCCAGCGCAGCATCCTGCAGGAGATCCGGAGCCAAGCCGAGATCGCCCTGCCGCCGGAGCTGCGCCCGCCGCCGTGGCCAGACACGGTGGCCGCCAACCTCCTCAAGGAATCGCTCGCGGCCTGGGCACTGGTGTGTCCGCGGCCGCTGGTGTTGTTCTTCGACGAGATCGACGCGTTGCGTGGGCAGAGCCTGGTCAGTGTGCTGCGTCAGCTCCGGGCCGGGTTCAACCAACGTCCACGGCGGTTCCCGGCGTCGGTGGTGCTGTGCGGGCTGCGCGACGTCCGCGACTCCTGCCCCCGAAACCGCTTCGCGGTTCCGCGGGTCCCCGGGACCGCCTCGGGGGGCGACCCGTCCCGGCTGGGTACCGCCAGCCCGTTCAACGTCACGATCAAGTCTTTGCGACTCGGTGACTTCCTGCCCGAGGAGGTCCGCGAACTCTACGCCCAGCACACCGCCGAGACAGGGCAGGAGTTCACCCCGGACGCGGCCGCTCGGGCGATCGAGCTGACCGCCGGGCAGCCCTGGCTGGTCAACGCGCTGACCCTCGAAGTCGTCGAGGAGATCGGGGTGCCGGTCGGCGAACCGATCACTGTCGACCATGTGGACCAGGCCAAGGAGCGGTTGATCCTGGCTCGCGCCACTCACCTGGACTCGCTGGCCGCGAAACTCACCGAGCCCCAGGTCCGGCGCATCCTCGAACCCGTCCTCGCCGGGAACCTGCTCGCGCTCGATCCCTACGACAACGACCTGACCTACGTCCGCGACCTCGAACTGATCACCCCTCGCAACCCGGTACAGGTCGCGAACCCGATCTACCGCGAGGTCATCGCCCGCGTCCTGACCACCGGCGTCGAAGTGAACGTGCTCGCCGACCCCGAGGTCGCCAGCCCCAGCAGTCGCACGATCACGCTGCTGCGCGCCTGACCCCGGCCCGGGGATTGCTTGAGTTTTCCTGATCGACAAGGATGTCATGTGCCCACGAAACAGGCGACTGCAAAGACGTCGTCACGGACAAGCGATTGACATCGAGGTTCGGCGCTCTAACAGCCGTGAACGTACGCGCGGCAACGCCGGTCCTGGCCGTAATCTCCTATCGGTGACCGACGGCGACCGTACCGCCGGGACCCGTGCCGGCCGTCGCGGTCGAGGCCGATCCGCCCCACGCCCGGCACTGACAGGGAGGCCGAAATGTGCAATGACGGCGCGGGCCC
>NZ_CAUVXP010000116.1:0-18420 GCF_963555955.1 Protofrankia sp. Cas3 | reverse complement strand
CTGGCGGAAGCCGACCCCACCAACAGCCAAGCCCAACGCGACCTCTCGATCTCCTACAACAAGCTGGCGGACGTCGCGATCGCGCTGGGGGACACCACCGGCGCCCAGCAGCTGTTCACCGACGGCCTCACCATCCGCCGTCGGTTGGCGGAAGCAGACCCCACCAACAGCCAAGCCCAACGCGACCTCTCGATCTCCTACAACAGACTCGCTGATATAGCGATGAGGTTGGGAGAGAGCGATCAGGCTCGTGGATATTATGAACAGGATCTGGCGATCGCCAGGCGCCTTGCCGAGGCTGATCCGGTCAATATCGGCAAGCAGCGGGACGTCATTATCTCACTCCGCCAGCTGGGCCAACTTCTATCCAGTACGGGCGACCGCGAACGCGGCGAGGCGATGCTGAACGAGGCGATAGAGATCGCGCGACAGATCGGCCTCGACCTCGGTCTTCCCGAGGACACGGGCGATAGTGATCAGCCGGATCGGCGCCGACGTTGGCCTTTTGGCCGGCGTAGACCATAGTGATCAGTGCGGCGGCTCAGGCTTCCGAAATCGCCCGACTCGGTCAGTCGCGTTTCGTGTTCGGCGGCCAGACGGTACGGATCGGTATTCCCTGCAGCCTGGCGTAGGCGACGACGTCGGCGGTGCCGCCATAGCCGCGTGCTGGCTCGCCATCCCACACGGCTATGAGTTCGTCCACGTCGTTGACGATCACTCGGCTCGCCTCCATGTGGGCTTCGGAGCTCGAATCTCGAAAATCGAGGCGCTGGACTCTATATGCCGCGTCGAGAAGTTGGTCGTAGTTCACACGGTGGGATGTTGGTAGGCCGTCGCGGTAGGCGTTGGCTGGCACCACGGCGGAGAGTCGTCCGCCGAGTTCCAGGACGACTTCAGCGAAGATACTGTCGGCGCCGTCCGCGAGGCAACTGACGCCAGCCAGCTGGTCGGCCGGTATGGCGTCGAGAATACGGCGAATCTCGTGCCGGACGTAGTCCTCGATATCAGCGGTCAGTCCCCGGTGACCCGTTATGCCGATCGTCACCATCTTCCCGCCTTTCAGACGTCGATCGGGTCGAGTTCGTGAAGCCGGGCGTCTAGTTGGCCGACCGCGTCACATGTGGCGTTGTTCGGGATAGCTTGCCGAGTTCGCCAGGCAGAGTCGATCACTCTACGCGAGTTCTTCGCAGCGGCTATGCTGAGAGCTGCAAGCGCGATATCGGCGCTTTGCTCATAGTCGGCTTTCGTGCAATGGGCGGCGGCCTGGTCGAGGAGCGTGAGGGCGTACTGGGCGGTGTGCTTGCGTGCTGGCGCCGCGGTGGCAGCGGGTGCCCATTTAAGGGCAAGGTCGGGGCATCCAAGGTGGATGGCGGCGTTGAGACGGTATCCGGCGAGTTTGGTATCGTCGAATTGTATAACCCATGGCCAGGGAGGCTGCTCGTCGGATGGAATTCCGGCTACAGCCTCTTCAGCATGGCCGAGATGGCGCCAAGCCGCGTTTCGATCTCCCACGGCAGCATAGCTCACGGCAGCGGTGGAGTTTATCCAGGCGTCCACTATCCCATGCCTTCTGTTCGGCAATGCATCCCAGGCCCTTTCCATGAGGAGGACGCTGCGGTGACCATGGCCCGTTCTCGCGCAAAGGGCAGCAAGGCTGCCGAGCATGTAGCCGGTCAGAGTGCGATGCTGCGATTCCCGTGCAAGACGGGCAGCAGCCTGATAATAACGCTGGGCCGAGCCGATGTCCTGCATATCCCAGCATAGCCATGCGAGAAACCCGAATCCTTCGCTGAGCGCCTCGGTCACCGCCCGTCGGGCCGCCGGGTCCTGCAGCGCGCCGCCTACGGAGCGGAGTAGCCGAAGGTGTTCGACGACGATTCCAGCGAGCTCGCGAGCGGGAATCGAACCTTCACGGCGACGTTGTGCCATCGTGACGGCTCGGAGTACGGAAATCTTGGCCACCGGGTCCGCGTCCATGGTCGAAAGATAGGATTCCAAGTGCACAAGCGCGCCCACGCTGAAGGCGCCCGTGAGTAGATCTCTTCGATACATCGCCGACCACTCATCCAATAGCAGAAGATCGCCGGTGGGCTTAGCCGCGTCTATGGTCGGCGATAGTAACGATCGTTCGGGCGGCCAGCCAAACGTCATGTCGGGAGGCTGGACCGTACCGGGCGCGGTGAGGGAGGCGGAGGGGATGCTGCCCTCGGAGGCTGCCACCCGACGGCGACGGAAGCCCAGTTCGTGATCTGTCTGAACGCGGAGGATCGCCCGCACCGCAGCGCGGTAGTCCGCCTGCGGCCAGCGGATCATCCCTCGCTCAAGCTTGCCGATGTAATGATCATCGATAGCGGTGGTCCGTCCTGCATGCTCGAGGACCCAGCTATTGACCAGATCGGCGAGTTCCCGACGAGACAGCGGTTCACCCGATGCGTTCGGTGATTCGATTCGCAGACGCGCCCGCTGGAGCTGGTGGTTTGGCTCTGTCACGACTGACCCTCTCGTCGCAGGAGTCGTGTCGATTCTTGCACATCAGGCAGGCTTTTCGTCGCATGTATCGGGGTGTGGCATGATCCTGCCTGTCTCCCCTGAAACAGCCCCCAAATCCGCCCCTCAACATCCCAGCGATACAGCCTGGATCGGGTGGATGCGGCGATGGGAACCTCGGTAGATCGTTCTTGCCGGGCTTCCGCAGATCCCTCGTACGGCGCCGCACTGCGATGTCGCGTTCTGGATGCGGGAAGTCGTCAGGAGCGTTGTTCACGGGTTGGCTCCGGAGGTCCCCTTCTTCGGTTTCCGTCTGGAGTCGACTCCCCGCCTGTTCGTGTTGAAGGGAGAACTGGATGGATGAGTCGGGGCCGGTGTACGGCCTGGTGTCGTTCGACGGGGAAACTCGCCGCAGCGTGACCGAGATCGTGCTGGCATTCGAGAGCGCGGAGGCGGCGGACAGGTTCGCCCGCAGCTCCGGGATCGGCGACTACGCGATCGGGCCTGTCGGGTTCGCGGTGAGCGTGGCGGCTCCGGCGGTCCGCTGGCGGGGCGACACCCGATGAGCGGCGAAGGCCAGCCCGCAGCGCACCGGCGATATGCGCTGGCGCTGCTGGCCGCGGACGAGGCCTACGACCGCAACCCGCAGGGTGAGCCCGTACTGTTCGTGTCGGACTTTCGTCGGGGCCTGCTCGCGGTGCTGGCGTTGACGCCCGAGGCGCTGCTTCGAGCCGGCGACGGCGTGACCGAGGGTGAGGCGCTGGCGTTCCTCGCGGGTCAGCGTGCGGCGTTGGACGCGGCCCATACGGCGCTGGCGGCGCAATGGCAGCCCGACAGGTTGCGCCGCCGTGTGCCCCGGGCCACCGCGGCCGACACGGTCGAACCGGGGCGTCTGGTGGTTGTGGACGATGATGGCGCGGTGGTGGCCGAGTTCGACGCGGCAGCATGGGAGGTGGCGCACGCCTGGGTGCACATGAGGGTCGCCGAGCCGCTGACCCGGCGTCCCGTGTGCATTGAGGATCATCGTCATCGCCAGACCTGGCAGGTCGACGTCGACTCGTGCACGCACACCGTTTGGATGCCCGGCGAACGGACCGGTGGCCAGCGGCCGTGCCCGCTGATCATGCCGGCGCAGTGGGCCGCGGGGAGCGCAGGGGTGATTGCGCTGGTGTCCGCGCAGCCGTGAGATTGCCGCTATCCGCGGCTGACCGGCTTCTGTGTTTGTGCCTGTCGGTAGCCGGCTGCGCCGGTTGTGCGGTAGGCGGCATGTCGACTGCTTCTCTCCACCCATCTTCGATCATCGAAGCTCGCGGGCCGTTCGTCATCCCGGGGGTGACGCGCGATCTTTCTAGGTTTGTGCGATCAACAAGGCCGTTTCCGGCGTACAAACCTCGAAAGATCGTCGGTGGTCGGTGGTCGGTGGTCGGTGGTCGGTGGTCGGTGGCCGGTGGCCGGTGGCCGGTGGCCGGTGGCCGGCCAGTCCGCCGCCGGGCCAGGCGCGGTAGGGCCGTGAGCGGTGAGGCCAGCCGGCGAGGCCAGCCAGTAGGGCGCCTGCGGGGCGCGGAGGTTGTCCGAGCACCGGATGTGCCGATTCAGGTGACAGATACCCCGTGTTAGGTGAACACTCATCTGCGGTATGAGTGCAGGTCAGGGGCTTTTTGCCCGAATATGGGGGGCGTTCGTGGATCATGAGCTCGCGACTGCGGTTTCTCTGCTACAGAGAGTAACGATGGAGGATGCTGGTGCGGTCCGGGCGGCGTCGGGCCGGCTCCTGCTGGAGCGGCCCGCCGATGCCGATGCTGATGTCCTGGCCGGGATCGAGATCGAGGACCGGGTGGTCCCCGGCCCGCCGGGAGCGCCGGACGTCGCGGTCCGCATCTACCGGCCGAAGGGACCCGGTGCGCCGTGGCCCGCCCTGCTGTGGATCAACGGCGGTGGGTTTGCAAGGGGTGGCGCGGGGGGCGGCATCGAAACGGCCCACCCAGACGTCGTGCGGATCTGTGCCAGGGCCGGCGCGGTCGTGGTGGCGCCGAAATACCGGCTGGCTCCGCAGAACCCGTTCCCGGCGGGTCTTGAGGACTGTTACGCCACCCTGCTGTGGCTGGTCGACCAGGCCGACGTCCTCGGCATCGACCGCGACCGGGTGGTCGTCGGCGGCGCGAGCGCCGGTGGGGGGCTGGCCGCAGGCCTGGCGCTGCTCGCCCGGGACAGGGGCGGCCCGTCCCTGCGCTACCAGCTCCTGGTGATTCCCGAGCTGGACGACCGGCTGGACACTCCATCCATGATCGAATTCATTGACGCGCCCTTGTGGAACCGGCCGGACGCCATGCTGAGCTGGCGCCACTACCTGGGGCGTTCGGGTGACGCCGCACCCGGCGACGACGTGTCGCCGTACGCGGCGCCGGCCCGCGCCACCGACCTCACCGGCCTGCCACCCGCCTATGTCTCGACCGCCGAGTTCGACCCGCTGCGCGACGAGGGGATCGAATACGCCCTGGCCCTGCTGCGGGCGGGCGTGTCGGTTGAGCTGCACCAGTTCCCGGGGACGTTCCACGGGCCGAACCTGGGGCGTACGGAAGCGGTGTCCAGACGGCAGGAGCGGGAGATCCTCGACGTCCTGCGCCGCGCCCTGCACCCCGTGCGGGTCTGACCGTCGTAGCCGAACCATGATCGTGTGCACCCGTGTGCCGACCCGGCGGTGCGTGGGCCGCCAGCTTGTGCGCTCTTACCCGGCTGGCCGCAACCGCTGGCATGGACCGTGGTCACGAGTGGAAGGTTGACATCCCAGAAAGCCGCAAATCGGACGTGAGATGTACGTCTACCTTCCACTCGTGCGCAGGCAACGGCGGTGGCGGTCGTACGCGACTTCCCCCGGGGTCTGGGCCGGGGCCAAGAGCCGCCGGGGTCAGAGCCGCCGGGGTCAGTCCTCGGGGATCTCCTCCCACCACTGGCACCACCAGTCGCCGCCGACCAGGATGCGCAGCTTCGGGTGCCAGCAGTAGGTGATGTCCCTGTCGCCGTCGAGGTAGTACAGGCAGTTGTCGCACCGCTCGTCGCCGTTGGGCTTGCCGCGCAGGATTGCGTCCTCAGCGAGGTGGCCGAGCTTCACGCTCAGCTCCTCGTCGATCGGCTTCGGCTCCGGCGCGCCGACATCGTAGACGGGTGTGGTCTCGCTCACCTGGCTGCCTCCGGGCTGGGGTCTCTGGCTGGCGTCTTCGGCTGGGGCCTTCGGCTGGGGTCGCCAGGACGGGGTCTCCAAGGACGCGCGGAAAGCCTATCCGCGACGTCGTCGCGCGTGCTTCGGGGCACATCAGCCTGGAGGGCCAAAGGGCGTGCGACGATCGTCAGATCGCGCGCCCGCAGGCCGCAGTCCCCGGAGCGCTAATGGCAGCCTGTACCGTCGATGGGTGCGTATCGCCAGGTTCACCGACGGGACGGAACCGGCCTTCGGGATCGTGGAAGGTGCCCTCGAGCGGGGTGAGGCCACGGTGGCCACGATCACCCCCCATCCCTTCGGTGCGTTCAGCTTCACCGGCGCGCGGCACGTGCTCGGCGACGTGCGGCTGCTGGCGCCGGTGCTGCCGAGCAAGGTGCTGTGCGTCGGCAAGAACTATGCCGACCATGCCCGGGAGATGGGCGGCGACGCCTCGCCGCAGAGCCCGTTGCTCTTCCTGAAGCCCTCGACGAGCGTGATCGGTCCCGGTGACCCGATCGGCCTTCCCCCCGACAGCGAGCGGGTCGACTACGAAGGTGAGCTTGCGATCGTCGTCGGGCGTCTGTGCCGGGATGTCCCCGTGGAGCGGGCTCTGGACGTCGTCCTCGGGTTCACCTGCGCGAACGACGTCACCGCCCGCGATCAGCAGCAGGCCGACGGTCAGTGGACCCGGGCCAAGGGGCATGACACCTTCTGCCCGGTCGGGCCGTGGATCGAGACCGATCTCGACCCGTCCGACCTGGCCATCCGCACCACCCTCGACGGCGAACTCCGGCAGGACTCCCGGACGAAGTCGCTGCTGCACGACGTCGCGTCACTGATCGCGTACATGTCGGCGGCGATGACGTTGCTGCCAGGTGACCTCCTGCTGACCGGAACGCCGGCCGGGGTGGGCCCGATGAGCCCTGGGCAGACCGTGGCCGTCACGGTCGAGGGGATCGGCACCCTCGCCAACCCGGTGACGTCCCGGTGACGTCCCGCTGACACCGGCTCCCGGTCCCGGCGGTTGGTCTCGGACACGCGGGCGGGCACAGGTCCCGGCCGCTCCCCGGCTGGATGCGGTACAGTAGGCCTCGCCCGCAAGGGCAACCTTGGGGTATGGGGTAATTGGCAGCCCAACGGATTCTGGTTCCGTTAGTCTAGGTTCGAGTCCTGGTACCCCAGCGTCAGACTTTCTGCGCTGCGAAGTACAGTGTGTCTGAAGTACAGTGTGTCCGGAGCAAAAGGTGTTTGAAGCTACGAGCAGCTGGCCCCGTCGTCTAGTGGCCTAGGACGCCGCCCTCTCAAGGCGGTAGCGCCGGTTCGAATCCGGTCGGGGCTACACCCGCACGACCTGCACAGAAGGCTCCCTGACCAGGGCAAACCCGGTCAGGGAGCCTTCGTCGTCTGTCCGGCCCAGGCCGGCCCAAGTCCGGCCATCCACGGTGCCCACCGGCTGGTCACGCCGAATGGGCGCCGAAGTTTTCGGCTACTCGCGGTGGTCGCCAGGTCGATGGTGAGCCCGGGGCGTACCGAAGATCGGCGCGAGTTTGTCGCTGTGTACGGTTAACGTCCCGAAAAGCGTACGCAACAACAAACTCGCGCCGATCATGACCTGGACGCGCCGATCATGACCTGGACGGACGGTTGCGGGCGGGAGCCTTTACCGGCTTGGCATCATCGGATGACCGTGAGCCGGGGCATGGACGCGGGGTGGCGTGCCATGGCGCACTCCCGGCACCCGCAGGAGCTCGGGCCGCTGCGTCCGTGCACGATCTCGTCCAGCTGGCTGGTGGCGACGAGGCGCAGCCGCGGGCCGGTGGCCTCGGCCGGGGCGTTCGCAAGGGCGCCCGGTTGGGTGACGGTGACGGTGACGGGCATGAGGGCGCTGGCCGGGCCGGAGCAGGTCAGGTCCGGGGTGAGGGCAGTCAGGGGGGTCGCGGTCAGGGTCACGGGGGGCACGGTGTCCTCCTCCTGGGTGGCCGTCCGAAGGCCACCTTGCGGACCACAGGGTGTCGAAGCGGGAGCCTACGGCGCCATCGCCTCTTTGAGCCTGTTACTGCCTGGTAAAGATGGTCTAGTCACGGGTGGGCATGCTTGCCATGTCACACCATCCTTGACGGCCATGGTGCGCCTGGTGTCGATCGGTAGAGGATGACTCGGATGTCCTCCGCGGCCCCTATTCCCGACCGGGCCCGGCGCCGCCACGGCAGTGCGCGCGCCGGCCGCCTCCGCCATACCGAGCGGACGCCTCCCGGCCATCGACCCGCCGCCGAGTTCATGCTTCCTGCAGAGAAGCTCGGCGGGCAGACCTGGCGCTGGGTTCCGCACGGGCGGGGCCTGCCCACAGAGGACTGGGTCGCCCGCCACCGACTGCTGGTCTGGATCCTCGCCATCCATCTGCCGATCATCGTCGGCTGTGCCTCATATGAGAAGTTCGGTGTCTGGCAGGGGCTCGTGTCGGCCGGCCCGGCGGCGCTGCTGCTCGGCGCGGCCGCACTGCCGGGCATCCGCCGGTTGCGCGCGCTGGCCACCAGCCTCGGCCTGCTGTGCAGCTCGGTGGTGCTGGTCCACATCTCGCATGGACAGTCCGAAATGCACTACCACTTTTTCGTGGTCGTCGCGTTGATAGCCCTATACGAGGACTGGGCGGTCTATCTGCTGGCAATCGCGTTCGTGTTCCTCGCCAACGGCGCGGTCGGCGACCAGATCATCTCCTATCGGCATGCAGACTCCCCGTGGACCTTCGCCGCGATCAGCGCCGCATTCATCTGCGCGTTGGCGGGCGCTCAAGTGATCTTCTGGTATTTCAACGAGCAGTCCCGGCGCCGGGCCGAGCACTATCGGGCGCAGCTCTACGAGGGTCAGCAGAGCCTGATGGCTCGTCTGGAGGAGACTGACCGCATCCGCAGCGATCTTGTTGCGACGGTCTCCCACGAGTTTCGGACGCCCCTGACCGGCATCCGCGGAACCCTGCTCACGATCAAACGTCGGCGTGACCGGATGTCGCCGGCGCAGCTCGACGACATGCTCGACTCGGCTGTCAACTACTCCGACCGGCTGTCCCGGTTGCTGGAGAACATGCTCACCGCGGCAACCGCGACCGGCACGGAGGAGAACACCGTCGCGGACCTTCCCGAGGTCGTGAACGAGGTGCTGGCGACGCTGGCCTACTCACCGACCACCGCGGCGAACGTCAGCGTCGACCTGCCGCCCCAGCTGTCGGTGCGCATGGCCCGCCAGGCGTTGCACCAGGTGGTCGCCAACCTGGTCGACAACGCGCTGGTGCACTCCTGGCCCGGAGCGCCCGTCCGGCTCATCGCGGGTCGGGTCGGCGATGAGGTGGTACTGCGGGTCCGCAACCCCGGTCCCGACCTCGACCCGGCCACGATCCGCCAGCTCTTCGAGCCGTTCACCCAACGGGACGGGACGGCGACCCGTGAGATCGACGGCGCCGGAATGGGCCTCTACGTCGTCCGGCGGCTGGTCGAGGTCCACGGGGGACGGTTGCGCATGGCCTCCGAGGATGGGGAGATCATCGTCGAGGTCGACATGTGGGCGGCGCTGCCGCGGTCATCGACCGCGGCGTCGCAGTCGGGACCGGGTACCCAGCCGGGTTTCGGCAGTGGCGGCGGTAACGGCAGTGGTAACGGCAGTGGTAGCGGTAACGGCAGTGGCGGCGGTAGCGGTAGCGGCGGTAGCGGTAGCGCTGGTCGGGCAGCGCTCGCCGGTGGCGGTCGGGCGGCGCTGGGTGGTCCGCAACACACCCTGCCAGTGCCGCGGGGTCTGGACGGGGAGTCACGGTCCGGATTTGCGACCGCGCCGGTCCGGCCGAGCCGCTCGCTACCGATCGACCGGTCCGGATGATCAGCAGCTGGCCGTCTGCAGTCGCAGGTTGACAAACTGCTTCAGGCTGTAACTGGTGTCCTCAGGCGGCGACTGGAGGACCACGGTACCGACCCTGATCGACTTCAGGCACTCGTACGTGTACGAGATGTTGGTAAACCCGATCGTCTGGAGAGTATCGACGGCGTCACGGAGCATCATCCCTACAACGATGGGAACGGTCGCGCAGTCGGCTGCCTGCAGTTTCAGGCTCACCGGGGAGGTCGTGGCGATCCGACTACCCGCAGACGGTTCCTGGCTCACCACGTTGTCGATGTTGGGCGCTCGATAGCAGTCGTACTGGTAAGGGATGTTGGTGAAGCCGGCCTTTCGCAGCGCCGCCGAGGCATCGGCCAGCACCATGTTGCGCACGTCCGGCACTGGCGCGCGTGGGGGGTCCGCCGGCGATGGTGACGGCGTCAGCGCCAGCGTCGGGTCCGCGGAGGCCGCACCGGCTGGCAGCGCGGCTGCGGAAGCCACCGCGGACGGCACCACGGAAACCACCGCGGACGGCGCCACGGATGCCGCCGCGGCTGGGCCACGATCGTCCCCGCCGAGGCCGGCGGCAAGCGTCCACGAGCCGAGGCCCACGAGCACGGCCCCTACGACACCCGCCGTGAGCAGCGCGCGGCCGCGTCCGAACCTCGTACTGCGGCCATCCGTCCACGCGACCGCGACGGGCACCGGCCGCGGCGCCCGCCTGCCAGCCATCCGGACGGGTTCGGATTCGTACCCGTCGGTCAGGTGGATGGCGGTCGAAGGCAGCTCGGGGATGAATGGTTTCGCCCGGTGTGCCCGGCCCGTCGGCGCCGGGGCCAGCGCCGGGGCCAGCGCCAGGGCCGTGGCCAGTGTCGAGCGTGCGGCCAGTGCGTCGGCGGGCCGGTCCGCCGGCCGCTTGGCGAGCAGCTCGCGCAGCGCATCCCACAGCGGCGCGGCGAGACCCTCGATCGGTGGCGGAGGGTCGAACGCGTGCGCCCGGATCATGGCGATCGGGTTCGGCGCGGCAAACGGGGGCCGGCCGGCGAGCAGTTCGTACAGGACGACGCCGGCACTGTAGAGGTCCGCGGCGGGCCCTGCCGGCCTGTCGGTGGCGAGTTCCGGCGCCATGTACATGGGCGTGCCGATCGTCACGCTGAGCCCGGCCGCCGACCGTCCCTGGGTAAGCCGGGCGATCCCGAAGTCGGTCAGCATCGCCCAGGGGGCATCCCGGTCGGTCGTGTCGAGGAGAATGTTCGCGGGCTTGACGTCCTGGTGGACGACACCGGCCCGGTGCGTCACCGCCAGGGCCGACAGGACCTGCGCAATCAGATCGACCGCTTGCGTCTGCGGGAGCCGACCGCGCTCGCGCAGGTAGCCGCGCAGGTCCCCACCGTCGACGAGGTCCATCACGATCGCGAAGGTGCCGCCCTCGGCCACGACGTCGCGGACCTTCACCAGGTGCGGGTCGTCCAGAGCCAACAGCACCCTGCGTTCGCGCAGAAAGCGGTCGATGAAGTCCGGGTCCTCGGCCAGCTCGGGGCGTAACACCTTGACTGCGACCGGCCCCTGGTCGCCGGTGCCGTCGTCGAGTCGCTCACCCCGCCACACCTCGCCGCCGGCGCCCCGTCCCAGCGGTTCGTGCAGGACGTACCGAGAACCCAGTCTTCGCATCGCCTGTATTCCCCCTTATGGGCATATACACCGATGACGTGACCCTACGTCGCGCCTGCCGTTGCGCGAGGGAGAATGGTCGATTTCCGCCATCACGTGGGAGCGGACCGTGGTGGTGGCTACCCGACGCATCCTTGTGGCGCAGCAAAAGGGGTACTCTGCGCCACCAGTCACGTGATGGAGGGGAACACGTGTCCGCAGGTGACAGTGGCTATGGCGAGCGTGGCAATGGCGAGCGTGGCCGGATGAGTCCAGTTGACCGCTCGGCTTTTGAAGCACTCGGGACGATCAGAACGTATCGAAATGGTGACATCCTGTTGCGGGAAGGTGATCGCGCCGACCTGACGATGGTGATTCGATCGGGGCGGGTGAAGATTGTGACCGTCACCGAAAGTGGCTACGAAACGCTGCTTGCTCACCGTGGACCCGGTGACCTGATCGGCGAAATGGCGGTCATCGACGGCGAGACCCGCTCGGCGTCGGTGGTGGCGCTGGAGGACGTCGAGGTCGGGGTGGTGTCCGCTGAGACCTTCAGGGCCTTTGTAGACGATCATCCCGAGGTGGCGCGTGTCATGGTGGGCTCGATCGCCCAGCGGCTGCGGGAGTCCGACCGCCGGCGCTCGGAGCTGGGTGCCTATCCGACCGCCGTCCGGCTGGCCCGCCACCTCCTGGAGCTTGCGCAGCGGTACGGGCAGACCCAGCCCGACGGCGGTGTGGCGATCACGCTGCGACCGACCCACCATGACCTCGCGGCTGCGATCGGCGCGTCACGCGAGTCGGTCGGCCGGGACCTCAGCGCCTTCCGTTCCCAGGGAATGATCAGCAACAGGGGGCGGACGATCGTGGTCTCGAAGGTCGAGGAGCTGCGCGCGTTCGCGTACGGCGAAACAACACTCCGCTGAGAGTGCCCGGTAACAGGGGCGTGCCCCTGTTACCGGGCACTCTTTGGGAACGATGTGAATCTGGTGTTGTGCCAGGAGCATCAGATTCACATCGTTAGGAGCGCCTGGTGGTAGGGGCGTGGATTGTGGATCAAAGAGCGGGGCTGGCGTGCAGGCGTTCGGCGGCGGCGGCGACGGTGGCGCCGTGGCGGGCGCCGGGGGAGCGGGTCAGGCGTGCGACCGGGCCGGACAGTGACAACGCCGCGATGACGCGGCCGCCGGCGTCGCGGACCGGGGCCGACACCGACGCGAGCCCGGCCTCGCGCTCGCCGACGCTCTCGGCCCAGCCGCGGCGTCGCACCCGCTCCAGGTCGGCCGCATCGAACACGGCCCCCGGGGGAATGGCCGTATCGACCGGTGGGCCGTTCACATCCGGGCTCACATCCGGGCTCGCATCCGCGCTCGCCGTGCCGGTGAAGGCGAGCAGCACCTGCGCTCCCGATCCGGCGGTCATCGGCAACGTCGATCCCACCGGGACGGTGTCGCGCAGGCCGCTGGCGCGTTCGGCCGCGGCCACGCACACCCGCACGTCCCCGTGGCGCACGTAGAGCTGGCTGCTCTCGCCGGTGGCGTCGCGCAGCGCGGTCAGGACAGGTGCCGCCGCGTCCACCAGCGCCCAGGGTAGCGGTACGGCGCCACCGGCGGCCAGCCGCGGCCCGGGGACGAAGCGGCCGCGGGAGTCCCGGCCGACCAGCCGGTGCACCTCGAGCGCGGCGGCGAGCCGGTGTGCGGTCGCCCGGCTCAGCCCGGTGCGGGTAACAAGCTCACCGAGGGACACCGGACCCGCCTCCACCACGCTGAGCACGGCAGCCGCCTTGTCCAGAACGCCGACTCCGCTAAGCTGTTCCATAGACTGATACTGTCATCCCAGAATATGGGAAGTCCAGTCCTGTCGAACGCACAGCGATCAGCTGAAGACTCAACCACGCAACCACGCAATCATCTGAAGGAGTGGGCCATGGGGCGCACACTCGCGGAGAAGGTCTGGGACGCTCACGTCGTTCGGCGTGCCGACGGCGAACCCGACCTGATCTACATCGACCTGCATCTCGTACACGAGGTGACCAGCCCGCAGGCATTCGAGGCGCTCCGGCTGGCCGGTCGACCGCTGCGCCGCTCGGATCTCACCATCGCCACCGAGGATCACAACGTCCCGACCATCGACACGCTGCGCCCGATCGCCGACCCGGTCTCGGCCGCCCAGGTCGAGGCCCTGCGTAAGAACTGCGCCGACTTCGGTGTCCGGCTGCATCCGATGAACGACCCCGGTCAGGGGATCGTCCACGTCGTCGGTCCGCAGCTCGGCCTCACCCAGCCGGGCATGACGATCGTCTGCGGGGACAGCCACACCTCCACCCACGGCGCGTTCGGCGCGCTCGCCTTCGGCATCGGCACGAGCCAGGTCGAGCATGTGCTGGCCACCCAGACGCTGCCGCTGCGCCCGCCGAAGACCATGGCGGTCACGGTGGACGGGGCGCTGCCCGCCGGTGTCACCGCCAAGGACCTGATTCTCGCGATCATCGCCCGGATCGGCACCGCCGGCGGCCAGGGGCATGTGATCGAATACCGCGGCGAGGCCATCCGCGGGCTGTCCATGGAAGGCCGCATGACGGTGTGCAACATGTCCATCGAAGCGGGTGCTCGTGCCGGCATGGTCGCTCCCGACGAGGTGACCGTCGCCCACCTGCGGGGCCGCCCGCACGCGCCGGTAGGCGCGGACTGGGACGCCGCACTCGCCTACTGGGCGACCCTGGCAACCGACGACGACGCGGTGTTCGACCGCGAGGTCGTGGTGGACGCGGCTGCGCTGAGCCCGTTCGTGACCTGGGGTACCAATCCCGGGCAGGGCGCGCCGCTGTCGTCCCGGGTGCCCGACCCGGCGGACTACCCCGATCCGGCGGTCCGCTCCTCGGCCGAGCGCGCTCTGGCCTACATGGCGCTGACGCCCGGCACGCCGCTGCGCGACATCCCGGTGGACACGGTGTTCATCGGTTCCTGCACCAACGGGCGCATCGAGGACCTGCGGGCCGCCGCGGCCGTCCTGCGTGGTCGCCGGGTGGCCGACGGACTGCGGGTCCTGGTGGTCCCCGGCTCGATGACGGTGAAGGCGGACGCCGAGGCCGAAGGGCTCGACGAGGTCTTCCGCGCAGCCGGTGCGCAGTGGCGCAGCGCCGGTTGCTCGATGTGCCTGGGCATGAACCCGGACACGCTGGGGCCCGGCGAGCGCAGCGCGTCCACGTCCAACCGCAACTTCGAAGGACGTCAGGGCCCGGGCGGGCGCACCCACCTGGTCTCGCCCGCCGTCGCAGCCGCGACCGCCGTCACCGGGCGGCTGACCGCGCCCGCCGATCTCTGACCGGCGAGACAACCCCAACCACGACATGACGAAGGGGGCGCATCCGCGATGGAGGCGTTCACCACGCACACCGGCCGGGCGGTGCCGCTGCGGCGCAGCGACGTCGACACCGACCAGATCATCCCCAGCGACTGGCTCAAGCGGATCGAACGAACCGGCTTCGGCGCGGGCCTGTTCTCGCAGTGGCGGGCCGATCCGGGCTTCGTCCTGAACAACCCGGTTCACAGCGGCGCCACGATCCTGCTTGCCGGCCCGGATTTCGGCACCGGGTCGTCCCGCGAGCACGCCGTGTGGGCGCTGCAGGACTATGGCTTCAAAGTGGTGATCTCGGCGCGTTTCGCCGACATCTTCCGCGGCAACGCCCTGGGAAACGGCCTGCTGCCGGTCGTGCTCCCGGCCGCGACGGTCGAGGCGCTCACCGACCAGGTCGAGGCCGATCCCACCACTGCGATTACCGTTGACCTGGCTGCACTCGAGGTGCGGGCACCCGGGCTTGTCGCGGGCTTCGAGATCGACGACTTCACCCGCTGGCGTCTGATGGAGGGTCTGGACGACGTCGGTCTGACCTTGCGTCACCAGGATGCGATCACAGCCTTCGAGACCACTCGCCCCGGGTGGTTCCCGGTGACCGGGTAGGAGACTATTGGTCGTCACTGAATGTGGCGAACTGTGGTCGATCGAGGGCTCGTCCGCCATCCTCCGGGTGCCGCTAGATGATCTAGAAGAGTCGTTGACGTGCGGGTTTGTGTTGCGCGACACGCGCAGGGGAATTGCCCTAACCGGTGGACATGCCTACGGTGCAGCGCAGTGTGATGCCCGATCTGCTCCCTAACCCCGCGCCCGCGGGGGGCGTCCGGAGGTTGTTGTGAACAAGTCCCAGTTGGTTGATCGCATCGCCCAGCAGATCGAGGGCGGGCGATCGAACGCGACCAAAGCAGTCGATGCCGTGTTCGAGGCGATCCAGGAAGCCGTGTCAGCCGGTGAGAAGGTCACCATCACCGGGTTCGGCGTCTTCGAGCGTGTCGAGCGGGCGGCCCGTACCGGCCGCAACCCGGCCACAGGCGAGCCGGTGCAGGTGGCCGCCTCGGTCGTGCCGAAGTTCAGGCCGGGTTCGGAGTTCAAGGCCAGCGTGTCGGCGAGCGAGGAGTGAGCGAGGAGTGAGCGAAAGGTAGCCGAGAGGTAACCTAGAAGCGAGCGAGGAGCAACCGAGAACGCGGGTGCCGACCGTGGGTCCGTCAGGGCACTCACGGCCGGCGCACCGCCGGTCAGCCGTGCGCCAGCCGCAGGGACGGGCTCATCAGGTCGGTCTGGTAGTCCGACAACGGTTCCCCGTCCGGGCCGGTCGAACGCCGGTACCACGTCCCGTCCGGCTGCAGGATCCAGCCTGCCACGCCCTCGGAGAAGGCGTGGTCGAGCATGACCCGCAACGGTTCCTGGGACAGCTGCCCCACCCGCACCAGCGCCTCGATGCGGCGGTCGAGGTTGCGGTGCATCATGTCCGCGCTGCCGATCCAGCACTCCCGCAGCGAGGTGAACTCCAAGACCCGGCTGTGCTCCAGGAAGCGGCCCAGGATCGACCGGACGTGGACGGTCTCCGACAGGCCCGGGATGCCCGGCCGCAGCCCGCAGATCCCACGGACGAGGCACTGCACGGGCACGCCGGCACGGGACGCCCGGTACAGCGCGTCGATGATCTCCTCGTCGACGAGACTGTTGATCTTGAGGCGGATTCCGGACACCTGGCCCTGGCGGGCAGCCTCGCTTTCCCGCTCGATACGTTGGATGATGCCGTCCCGCATATGCTGAGGCGCTACCAGTAGTGAGCGGTACTCGGTCTGGCGGCTGTAGCCGGTCAGCACGTTGAACAGGTCGGTGAGGTCGGCGCCGACATCGGGGTCGGCGGTGAGCAGGCCGAGATCCTCGTACAGCCGCGCCGTCTTCGGGTTGTAGTTGCCGGTACCGACGTGGCAGTACCGGCGTAGTCCACCGCGCTCCTGGCGGACCACCAGACACGTCTTGCAGTGCGTCTTCAATCCGATCAGCCCGTACACGACGTGGCAGCCCGCGCGCTCCAGCTCGCGCGCCCACCGGATGTTCGCGGTCTCGTCGAATCTGGCCTTGATCTCCACCAGGACGACCACCTGCTTGCCCGCCTCGGCCGCGCTGATCAGAGCGTCGACGATGGGGGAGTCACCCGAGGTCCGGTACAGCGTCTGCTTGATGGCCAGGACGTGCGGGTCGGCGGCAGCCTGTTCGATGAACCGCTGTACCGAGGTGGTGAACGAGTCATAGGGATGGTGGATGAGCACGTCGCCCTCACGCAGGACCGTGAAGAAATCGGTCTGCTCCCCTTCGGACGCCGCGAGCCGCGGGTGGGTTCGCCGCACGTGCGGGGTGTCCTTCAGCTCGGGACGGTCGAGGTCGTAGAGCGCCCACAGCACCGACAGGTCCAGGAGCCCCTGAACCCGCATCACCTCGCGGCTGGTGACCTCCAGCTCCCGCATGAGGAGGTCCAGCAGGTTGTCGTCGACGTCCTCGGCGACCTCAAGGCGCACGGCCGGGCCGAACCGCCGGCGCGCCAGCTCACGTTCGAGAGCCTGTAGCAGGTCCTCGGCCTCGTCCTCCTCGACCTCCAGATCGGCGTTGCGCGTGACCCGGAACAGGTGGGCGTCCACCACCTCCATACCTGGGAAGAGCTGCGAGAGGTGGGCGGCGATCACCTCCTCCAGGGGGATGAAGCAGACATCGCGGTCGTCGGACTCCAGCCCGCGCGGTTCCAGGCGCCTGCTGTCGTGGCGCGGGTGGTCCGGCTCGACGCGGATCAGCCGGGGCACGTTCTGGGGAACCTTCACCCGTGCGAACCGCTCGGCATCCCCGCCCGGGGTACGTACCGTGACCGCCAGGTTGAGCGACAAGCCGCTGATGTAGGGGAACGGGTGCGCCGGGTCCACCGCGAGTGGCGTCAGGACGGGGAAGACCTGCTGGTTGAAGTATGCGTGCAGGCGGTCCTTCTGAACCTCGGTCATGTCGCTCCACAGGCGGATCGTGATGCCGGCGTCCGCCAGAGCGGGCGTGACCACGTCGCTGAAACACCGGGAGTGACGTTCGTAGAGTTCAGTCGCTGTTCTACTGATCAGGTCAAGCTGCTCGCGGGAGGTGAGGCCGTCGGCGGAGAGCACCGCGAGCCGGGTCGCTTCGCGGCGCATCAGGCCGGCGACGCGGACCATGTAGAACTCGTCCAGGTTGCTGGCGAAGATAGCCAGGAACTTGGCGCATTCGAGCAGTGGTGTGGCCGGATCCTCGGCGAGTGCCAGTACGCGGGCGTTGAAGTCCAACCAGGACTTCTCGCGGTTGATGAAACGGTCTTCGGGAAGATCGGACGGCGTCGGTGGCCGGGGCGCCTCCAGCGGTTCAAGCAGGGCGCTCCGTGGTTTACGCTGCGGCTGTTCGGATCGGTTCACCACCAGCTCGGTCATGCCCTCGATGGTGCCAGTCTCCGGTGGCCGGGGCAGGTGCGAGCGACGATTAGGACCCGTACAACGGGTCTGGGACAGCCCAGAGCCGACCATTGCCTCAGCCGTTGGGGCTGTCAGGATATCGCGGGTCCGTGGGCCGACGCCCAGACGCAGCGCGTCCCGCAGGTCGTCGAGCGTGTCCACGTCACGGCGCAGGCCGGGCACTGACCGGCCGAGCGGCGTGGTCAGGTCCCGGGCTCCCGAACGGACGTGTGCGGCCCGGCTCGCCGGGCCGAACCGGGGTGCGAGCGCCGTGCCGGGCGCGGCGGCGAGCATGACCGTGCCGGTACCCTCCGCATCCGCGACCATGGCCCGGCGCTCGGGTGGCACGGCCAGCAGCGCCGCCCGCAGCTCGGCCGGGCGCAGTGCCGCGAGGTCCGCGGACATCGCCGC
>NZ_CAUVXP010000115.1:0-18460 GCF_963555955.1 Protofrankia sp. Cas3 | reverse complement strand
GTTCAGGAAGGATGACAGGCTCATGGTTGCTGGTCGAGAAATTTCGCGGCCTCGGCTGGGTCCATGATGTTCGACCAGATCTGCTCTTCGGGGGCCACTGCCCGCTGCGGCATTGCGTAGTCCGACATCCATGCGTCGGCCTGGCATCCGGGTACGAGGCTGAGGATCGTCGCCACGAGCCGTCGCGGGACCGAGCCGATGATGCGAATCGCGACATAGGTCTCGTGACCTTGGTCAGCGAGGACCTGGATGCCCAGCGCCGCGCCGTCCAGCATGACGGCGTGCTCCTGGCCATCGAGCAGCGCCTCGCGTACCAGCCGGCGCACCGCCGCCCTGAGCGCGCGCTCGGCACGCACCGCCGACTCGGCCCTCCACCTCAGCTCGTCCTCCTGACCGGGCAGCAGGTCACCGGTGTAGGTCGCGGTGGTGAGAGCAGGCGAGTGCCCGGCGTTGTAGCGTGCCCGCCCGGCAGTTGCCCGCGCGCGGGACCGCCAGCGCGAGATCCTCTCGCAGGCAACGCAGCGTGGGGCGAGCCCGTCCGGGCACCGTCAGTCGTCCTCTTCGACGCCGCCGACCGCGTCGAGTTCGGCGCGGGTCATCCCTGCGAGCATCGCTATCCGCGACGCGCGGCTGCCGTCGAGCTCGCTCAGCAACTCCCGCATCCCGGACTGCATCTCCTCGCGGCGCGCGTCCAGGTAAAACGCGACCGCCGCCTCGACGAGATCCTTCTTGCTCATGTGCAGGTAGTGCGCGCCACTGGTGATCAGCTTGTCGCCTTCCGGGGACACCTTGACCGCAACCTGCCGGGGTGCCTGCTCCATCATCGCCGCGTCCGTTCCCTTCCCCCCAGACACCAGGCCATCGGTGCCTCCAGTGCCTCTAGTACCTTCAGGGTACTTCGCGGAAGCCGCCCCCGGGCACGACCAAGCACCGATTCCGCTCCGCCGGACACGACGAGACGATGCGATTGTGGGACCCGGCCAGCGGCCAGCCCGGCCGGCGCACCCCTCACCGGGCACACCTGCTCGTGCCCGCGCCGGCCGTGGCGCCGTTCGCCGACGGGCGCGTTGTGCTCGCCGCCGCCGGAGACGACCGGGCCATCGTTGGGGTTGCAGCCCGCTGATGAGCGTGGGGAAGGCGACGACGGTGGCATCGGGGCCGGCTTCGAGATTCCAGGCGTCGATGCCGTCCCAGGCGCCGGGTGCGCCGTCCCACAGGTAGCTGGTGCAGGTCGAGTCCAGGTCAAGCTCGGCGATGTATCGCGCGAGCCCCTCGCGGGCCGCCCTTGACATGCAGCCGTCAGGCTGCCTATTATGATAGGCAGCCGAAAGGCTGCATATCTCTGGCAGTGCGACCGAATGATGGACGTGACGGTGATGGACGAGGTGTTCCGGGCACTGGCCGACCCGAGCCGCCGGCGGCTCCTCGACAGCCTGAACGAGCGGTCCGGGCAGACCCTGCGCGAACTGTGCGCCGGACTCGACATGGCCCGCCAGTCGGTCAGCAAGCACCTGACGGTGCTGGAGGAGGCCGGACTGGTCGTCACCGTGCGCCACGGCCGGGAGAAGCTGCACTACCTCAACGCCGCGCCGGTCAACGCGATCGCCGACCGGTGGATCAGCCAGTACGACCGTCACCGGGTCCGCGTCCTCGCGGACCTCAAGACCGCCCTGGAGGAAACCTCGATGGACAAGCCCCGCTTCGTGTACGTCACCTACATCAGCACCACGCCCGAGCGACTGTGGCAGGCACTAACCGAGCCCGCCTTCACCAAGCGCTACTGGGACACGACCTTCACCACCGAGTGGACCACCGGCTCCCCGATGACCTGGGACAACCACGGCGTCGTGCTGACCGACCCGGAGCAGGTGGTGGTCGAGTCCGACCCGTTCCGCCACCTGGCCTACACCTGGCACAGCTTCACCCCGGAGCTGGCCGAGCGGTTCGGCTGGGACGCCGGGTTCCTCGCCACCATCGCGGCCGAGCCCCGGTCCACCGTCACCTTCGACATCGAGCCGGCCGGCGACAGCGTGGTCAAGCTGACCGTGGTGCACGACGGGTTCGCTCCCGGCAGCACCATCGCGGAGATGGTCAGCGTCGGCTGGCCCAACGTCATCGCCAGCCTGAAGACACTACTGGAGACCGGCGACCCGCTGCCCGCCTGACCGCCCTGACCGCCCTGACCGCCCTGACCGCCCTAACCGCCCTAAAGCGGGAGACTTGCACGCCGGTGGGGCTGCCGCTGAACTCAGCGGGCACGGCGAGGACCTGGATGGCCCGGCCGATCTAGCGGTCACTCATGGGGCGCAGGCTCAGATCGTCGGGCAGCGTGAGGTCGGTCCGGAGACAGCCCCTCACTCCCGTCACGCCCCCTGCCAACGCGTCGGCGCACGTCGACCCGCAACCTGGAACCCCTACGCACCAGGTATCCCCTACCGCAGCGCCTGCTAGAACGACTCAAAGGACGGCGCCGCGCGGGATCGGCAGAGAGCCTGACCCAGTTCAGCGCCACGGTGACCGGTCCGGTCGGCTTTTCCGCGAGGAGGGCGCCGAGGTCATCGGCATCGACGGGCAGCAGGTCCAGGTCCGAGTAGAGACAGGCCTCGATCTGCGGCCTGACCACTTCGCACCCCGCCGGGCGAGTCACGCCGTGGCTCGTCTCATTGTGTCGGCTTCGATCTCCCTCGGATTCGCGAACGGAATCAGCCTGGACCGGTGACGAGGTCGAGGTGGTAGATGCCTGCGTCGCCCGCGATGGCGATGCTGTTTGTGCTGGTCCAGCAGCAGGTGGTGAGGCGGGCTTCGGCTCGAAGCGCTGTTAGGCATCGTCCAGTGTCGAGGTCCCAGATTCGTACTGTCCGGTCTCGGCTTGTCGTGGCGAGCCAGCGGTCGTCGGGTGATATTGCGCAGCCGCGGATCCACTGAGTATGGCCGGTGAGCGTGCGGACCCGGTTGCCGGTTCGGGTGTCCCAGATGCGGGCCGTATGGTCACCGCTTCCGGTGATGAGGTATCTCCCGTCCCGGGTAAAGGTAACGACGTTGACCCAGTCTTCGTGGCCGACCAGTGTGGCAACTATTTCGCCCGCTACCAGGTCCCACAATCGGGTGATGCCGTCGGTGCCTCCGGTAGCCAGGATCATGCCGTCGGGCGAGAAGGCGCAGGAATGTGCGACTGCCGGTGGTCCTGAGAGGACAAGGTGAGTTGTGCCGGTTCGGGAGTCCCAGATCCGCGCGGTCATGTCGTCACTGGACGAGGCTATCCAGTTTCCGTTCGGGGAGAAGGCGCAGCATAGGACTGGGCCGTGATGGCCGTGTAGCTCGCGCCCGGGGTCTCCTGAGGGCAGCGTCCAAAGTCGAATGACCGTGTCATCGCCAGCGGTGGCGAGGATGCTCCCATCGGGTGAGAAACAGCAGGTATAAACCCATCCGGTGTGGGCGTAGAGGGTCTTGATGACCTTGGTGGTCGCGGTATCCCAGAGCCGGACGACGTTGTCGTCGCCGCCGGTTGCGAGATAGGTGAAGTCAGGGGATACGGCGCAGCCGCGGACCCAGCCACGGTGCCCCTCGGTTTCGGGTGGCTGGTGGTTGCTGTCCAGCTCCCAGATCCGGACCTGTTCGCTCCCCGCGGAGATGATGTGTGTTCCGTCCGGGGTGAAGACGCAGTCGCGGGCCCAGCCGGGATGGCCGATGAGCGTCGCGAGGAGCTTTCCGTTCGTCGGGTTCCAGGTGCGGATGGTCTGGTCGTAGCTCGAGGTCGCGACGAGATGGCCGTCGGGAGAGAAGGCGCACGCTCGTGCCGATTTCGTGTGTCCCGTCAGGCGGGCATGTTCGCGAAGGGCAGGGAGTGCCCAGAGAATGCCCGTGCCATCGTCGGACGTGGTTGCCAGTAGCTGCCCATCTGGCGAGAACGCGCAGTCGGTAAGGGGGTGCGGATGCCGTTGCGTGTGGCGGAGCGTTCCCGTGGCGGCGTCCCACAGGCGGACTGTGCCGTCGTCGCCGGTGGTCGCGATGGTGTGGCCGCCCGGTGAGATGGCGCAGGCGGTGGCGTTGGCCGAGTGTCCGGCCAGGCGAGCGCGTACGTCTCCGGTGGGCAGTTCGGCGACGACAGCGGTGCCGTCAACGCTGGTGGCGACGAGGGCGGTGCCATCCGGGGTCACGGCACAGCCGGTGAGGCCCGCGCTGTGGCGTAGCAGCGTCCGCCTTTGCTGGCCGGAGTCTGTGTCCCATAGCCGTGCCGTTCCGTCGTTGCCGACGGTGATGATCATTTTGCCGTCAGGCGTGAACGCGCAGTCGCGTGTCGGTCCGTCATGGCCATTCAGAACAGCCGACAGCTCCCCGGTGTCGACGCGCCAGACCCGCACCGCGCCGCTTTGCCCGGCCGATGCGATGAGGGTGCCGGAGGGTGACACCGCGCAGGCATCGACTCAGCAGTTGTGGCCGCTAAGGACGCGTCGGGTCGAGGCTGCAGGAAGGTCGGGGAGACGTCGCCGGCTTGCCAGGTAGGGACGGCGCAGGGCGGCCACGAACGACGTGACGGCAGGTTCAAGAACACCCACTGGACCCAGCCGGCTCGCGAGGGTGGACCCGAGTCCGTTTCCTGGTTCCAGCGGCGTCAGCAGGTGAGCGTTCTGGGCTACTGCTCGGCGCAGCGCCCCAATCACGGGTGTGTCGGCGAGGGCCAGGTCGGCCTCGACGGGCACGACCGTTCCCAGAACCTGGGCCTTAGCCGCGAGCCAGCGCAGGTCCTGGAGGAGGCGTACGAGATCGTCGTAGTTGTCGGCCTCGTGCAGGTGCCAGGGAAGATGCCGCCAGAAGTAGTCGGCGGTTGGGGGCAGGTCCCACCATGCGTCCGGCGCCGACTCGGATCGGCCGGAGATCAATGTGCGGGCAGCGGTGAGGAGCTGCCGGTGCGCCGCTGCGAGTTCGGCTGGGTTGAGCTGCCGGCGGAGGTAGTCGCGGATCACGTCGTGCTGACGGATCGCGGGCCGGTCCCCGACCCAGCTACCGATCACCAGCCGGAGTCGGACCAGCCGTTCGCGGGCGGCCTCGGCATCGCCGGATTTCAGGTGGCCGGTCGACTGCCACAGCAGCGTCAGCACGTCCGTGGGGATGTCGGTGTCCTCGGGGAAGACGGCGAGCAGCTGGTAGAGCTCTCGCTCGCCGGGGGTGAGCCGGTCGAGGCTGACGGCGAGCGTGGCGGCCACTGCGCGGTGGCGGGTCTGTTCATCCGTGACGTCAAGGGCGGTCGGGCCGTCGGCAGCCAGCCGCTCCGCGACCCAGCCGGCGGCTTGGTCCGGACTCGCTCCATCGACGATCCGGTCGCCGATCGCGGCGTTGACGAGGCCGAGCAGGACCGGCCAGCGGCCGGTCAGCGCTGTCAGTCGACCAAGCACAGTCGGGGCAAGACTGTTCAACCCAAGTTGCAGCGTCAGAGTCGCCTGCTCTTGGGTCATGGCGTCCACGACGACGGAGCTGGCGCCGCGCGGGAGTAATCCCCTGTTCCTCGTCGTGACCAGGCGTCGGCAGCTGGATCCGCCGATCAGAAACGGGGTCAACTGGCTGGCCGACCACACGTCGTCGAGGACCAGCAGGGTACTCGGCCTTGTGTCCAGCGCCTCGGCGAGGCGGGCACCCGCCACCAGCGGATCCGATGTCGACGGTCGCGTACCAGTCAGCACCTCGCAGGCGTCGTTGACCAGACCGGCCAGCTCGGCCCCAGCAGCCTTCTCGCCAGCCGTGACCCACACCAGCCCGCCGGGATACCGCCGCCGTACCTCGTCGCGTGAACACGCCATCGCGGTCAGCGTGGTCTTGCCGAAGCCGCCGGCGCCCTCTACCCCGGTCGTGACCCCCACCCAGTCTCCGCCGTCGGACAGCAGCCGATCTACCAGCGCGTTGACCAGTTCCGGACGGTCGACGACAAGACCCACGGCCGGAACCATCCACGGCCGACGCGGCCCAGCCAGCGCCGCCGTTGACCGTCCAACCGGGTCAAGGTCGAGCGGCGTATCGGCCTCCAGCTCGTTTAGCGCGTGCAGGACCGCGGCTTCCAAACCGTCAGGGGTAGAAAAGGTTGAGACGATGCCACTGGATCTTGTCCGGGTCCGGAACTGCTCGATCGGCCGGCCGTCGACGTCGACCAGAGCACGCGGGATCGGCGCGTTCTCGTCCAGCAAAAAGAGGAGCCGGGGTTTGCCGGCGCGCGCGGCCTCCTCGAACTCCAACTCCGTATAGGAGATCGGTTTCGGCTCCCCCAGAACGAGCGAGCCGTAGCGGAAACCGATCACCCCGACATACACGTCACAGTCGCTCACACGGCGCCGGCAGTAGTCGGACGGTTTCCCTTCACGCGCCGCGAAATACATCATGTCAACAGGCCTGCCACCAGCCTTGAGGGTCGCATCACAGGCTGCCTGAGCGAACGAGCGGCCCGGTGGAAAACCGGCCATATCAGAGGTCCGACTCACGAACACAGACAACCCGACCCGCACAACCGCGAGTCTAGAAGGCTCGGCCCAAAGAAGCTCAGCTTTCCGCATGACTGGGTTGACGCCCGACCCTGTGATCAATAGGCCGTGAAAGCGGACGCCACACATCGTGATCAACTTTCCTCGAAAGGTCGAAGTGATCACAGCCGTGGGGGCGCTCGTGCGAGCCATCCCTAACTCCTTGTGCCGCGCGCTGCTGCGCCGTCAGCCCAGCGGTGTGCCGTCCTCCAGGTAGACGGTCCGACCGACCGACCGCCCGAGCCGCCAGACATGCAGCCACGCGCCGGGCGAACAACGGCGCCATCAGCGCCGGCAGCTGGTCGATCGCCGCGAATGTCCAGTCCGCCAGTTCCTCGGCGGGCAGCTGGATACCCGCGGCGTCGGCTGAGGTCAGCCGGCCGCCGTCGAAGACGACGATCAGGCCTTCGGTGCGTTCGGTTGGACGTATCTGTCCGCTGGCCGCTCCGCCGACCACGAGCTGGGCACCGGACGGGCCGGCGCTGCGCGGACGCTGCTCAGTGAGGTCGACCTCGCCGGCGACGCGGAGATACCGCGCACCGCCTTGGCCGACTACCAGACGGGGCTGGACGAAGCGAAGGCGCTCGGCGAGCTGCGCAGTGATGACGCACTCGCCGCAGGTGCTCGCAGCCTTCCTGCCATCCGACGTGGTGGCGTTTACTCCGGACGGCTCTACGCAGTGCTTCACGTGATGGCGTCGCGGGCCGAAGACGACCTCGTGTGCACCGTGGCCGGCACCGTACCGGCCCGCAGTGGCTTCCCGCGGCCTCGGACGCCGTCCCGCTGGCTCCCCCTCATCCTCCGCGCCAGTGGCCGGCATGGTCTTGAAGCCGCCGACGTGGCGCCGCGGAATGGGGCAGCCAGCGGGACGGCGTCCCCAGTTTGCGGGCCAGGATGTGGGCCTGTTGAAACCTCTCGTCCTCGTCGGGTTCCCGCAGCAGCCGGGCGACCTCACCGAGGCCGGCCTGGCGCAGCAGGTCGGCGACGCGGTCGGGTGACCACCGGTAGGCGAGCGACACCTTGTGGTCGAACGCCTGGGCCGGGTGCCCAGGCTCGTCGCCGGCCTGGAAGGCGAGCAACAGATGTCCAGCGGGAGCCAGCACCCGGTGGAACTCGGCGAACGTTATCGGCAGCTGCTCGGGCGGGGTGTGGATGATGGAATATCGGGCGAGGATGCCGCTGAGAGCGCCATCCGGCAGGTCCAGCGCGGTCATCGAACCCTCGTCGAACCGCAGGCCTGGGTGGGCCTGCCGGGCCAGCGCGATCATCGTTGGGGACAGGTCGAGGCCGAAGGCGGTCAACCCGAGAAAGCGCAGGTGTGCCGTTGCGTAGCCGGGGCCGCAGCCGAAATCGGCCACCGGACCGGCACCGGCGGCGTGCACGAGCTCGGCGAATGCGGCAAGCATCGCCCGGTCCAGCGGCTTGGACTCGAGGGCCGTGCTGAAACGCTCGGCGTACGCGACGGCGACGGCGTCGTAGGCCGTCCGGGTGGTGTGCAGATAGGACGGCTCTAGTCATGGCCGATGAGAGTAGTTCCCCGCCGAGGCAGCGCGGTGACCAGCAGAGCGATCATCGGAAGAGCGCGTCCCGCAACCCGCGACCAGGGCCGAGCTGGATCATGGCATCGTCGACACAGCCGCACTCCACGTACCGAGAGGGAGTTATGAGCGACTGGTTTCAAACGATCGGTGACATCGAGGCGGCGGCGAGCACCGCCCCGAGCACCCGCCGATAGGGCAGGTGGCGGATCGCGCCGCACACCGCGTCGGTCAACGCGTCCTCAGAACGGTCTGACGCTGTCCCAGCAGCGGGATCCAGCGCGCCGGTCATGATCGCGATCATCGCCCCAGTACGACATCCTCGGTCTTGGCCCCGCTGACAAGGGCCGGTGGCCAAGGCATCGACGGGTGTTGGGATCTCTGGCCAGCTCGAGGGCGCACCCAGCGCGGCTCCAACATCACCAAGGCAACACTACATATACCTGTAGCTCCGTGACGTCCGACGATGACATCGCATTGGCATTGTCTAGACTGCGGCGCGAGCTGCCCCTCGTCGAGCCTGCAGCGCAGCAATCCCGCGCCGGCTCGACGGTGGATGGAACCGTGATCCACCACCGGAAAGCTCACACGCAGTATGCCGAGCCAGTGAGCGGGCAGGCACTGAAAGCATCAATGAGGTGTCATCGCCAGGTCAGTCGTACCGAGCCGAACCCGACCAGTCCAACCACCGGTCCAGAACCACCACACCCGCGGTCGGACCATGGAACTGGTCCAGGGAGTCCACGATCACGTAGGGACGCACGTCGACGTACCGCGAGCCCGGGGGCGGCCCACCGGATGGCATACCTGTCATTTCCGACACCACCTCCCGGACTGGTTCTCGCGTCGAAGAGTGCTCTTCCCAGCTCCACGGTAGACCTGGCCAGACATAACTGTCTGGCAATTGGACCGTCACCCAACAGAGTCCGTCAGGTCCGCTCCCGCCACCGTCCTACGGCGAGCAGGGGCTCTGTCCGCAGCGCGGCGACGCGGCCGACGGCCCTGCGTGGTCGCAGCAGACGCCCACTTCGCTGTACATGCCCACGTCCACGCAGCCGATAGTTCTACAGCTCTGTTCGCAGCGCCGCGAGGTCATGTACGGCGCCAGTGAGGAAGGGCGGTCGGCCGAGGGTGCGTGGTAGAAGGCGGCGGCGGCTGAACCGCCACCCTTCGGGAAGCAGTACGACGTCGTCGTCGTAGTAGCCGAGGAACAGCATGCCGGCGCCGTCCACGCGGCGGCGGGCCCACTCGGTAATCTGGAACCGGGCCGAGGCGTGACCCTCGTCGTGGACGTTCACCAGGCCGAGATGCACCGTTTGAAAGACGAATTCGAGGCTCGCCACCGCCGCCGAGATGGTCTTCTCGATCGCGTCGCGTCCGACCGCGGGAGCCGTGGTGGGTGTCTCCAGCACACCGTCCGGTGCGTATGCCAGCACCGCTTCGCCAACCTCGCCGCGACTGACCGCCTCGGCGTAGGAGACCGCGAGTTGCTGGATCACGACGATGTCTGCTGCTTGCGCCGGTGACGGCCGCTTGAGAATCATATCTGCCGTCGGCCTATCTCTCGTAACTTGACGATACTCCGGATCACAGATTCCCAATCATGGTCTATCTCGCATATCACGAGAGCTGCGGGAGTTGCCGGCCTGCCGCATCGAGCCGGCTCGAGCGCAACCATGATCCTCCTCGCCCGCGAGGAGAATCACCTCACGCCCGTCGGCGACCTTGACGGGCGACACGGCTTGGCCCTGGAACTGCTCCGGCAGGTGACGGGTAAAGGAGTCCCGCGTCTCGTACAGGTGCTGATCGCAGTCGAAAGATATGTCCGCTCCACGTCGTTTGTTCCCTCGCGCCCACGCCGACATATACACTGTAGATTCCATCGGGCAGAGAGGGCAAGGAAACAGCCGTCACCGCTGCAGCGGAAGGAGAACCGTGACCGAGAGCAGCACCGTCCGGCGCGAGCTCGCCGATCCCTACGGCGAGTGGGCCGGCACCCGTGGGGTACTCATGAGCTACCGGTACCTCGCTTCCCGGCCGAAGGTGATCGACCGGGACCACGCCGAGGGCTGGATCGCACTTCGTCCCGACCTGCGCACTCCAGGGGGCGTGCTCGCGGCACCGCTCGCCATCGCGATGCTCGATGTCGCCGGCATCAACGTCGACCCGATCAACATCCTGGCGCTCACCCAGGTCGATCTGGAGGTCATCGACCCGTCGTCCGACGTCGACGAGGTCCACCTCGTCGGGCACGTGACGTGCGAGACCCGGTCGCAGATCTTCACTGAAGTACGGATACACGACGGCGCCAACCCGGAGCGCGCCATCGGGTTCGGCACCGCGAACTGGTCGGTGATCGCTCCGACGCCCGCGGGCTTCACCTACCCCGAGCCCGGCACCGGCATCGAGGGACTCGAGGTCGTCCCGCCGCTCCACGAGGCGTACACAGGCCGGCGCCGCGACGACGGCCGCCTCGAGATCCCCGGCCTCACGCCCAAGATCGGTACCGACCGTCTGCACCACGGCCCGATGCTCGTCGTCGGCGAGGCCGCGGCCCTGCAGGCGGCCACGGAGTACCTGGGCACCGACGCCCTCGCGGTCGAGCACCTCGGTCTGACGATCGTGCGCCCCGGTCGGGTCGGGCCCTTCGTCGCGAGCCCCGTCTTCATCGGCGTCGCCGGCCGTGCCGTCGCCGTCCGCGTCGAGCTGCACGACGACGGCAACGGCGGGCGCCTGTTCGCGGCGATGCTCCTACGCATGCGGGTCATGGACTGCCGTGACGACGGTCGGCGCCACTGGCATCACAGATAAGGGTGTCCTCGTTACGGGCATGACGTCGGGGATGGCCGCACCCTCGCCGAGGTATTCGCCGAACGTGGCGCGCACGTCGTCGGCTGCGGACGGCGCGCGGACAAAGGCCGCGCCGTCGAGAAGCAGGCCCGCGCCGCGGGCCTGAACCTCACGTTCGTGCCCGCCGACGTGACGGTGCGATCTGACTGCCACGCATTCGTCGACGCGGCCGTAGCCGCCCACGGCCGGGTCGACGTCCTCATCAACAACGCCGGGGGATCGAAGTGGCGGATCGGCGACCGGGTCACGGTCGTCGAGTGGGTGACCCCGTGGGAACCCGACACCGCCCGCGGCGCGGTCTTCGTCAACCTCGCCCGGAGGTCGACGGACGACCCGGTATACCGGGTAAGCGTGACCGCGTGACCACGGCCAAGCAGGCGCGCGCGGCGCAGCCGCTCGACAAGAACCTCGTCGTGCGCGCCGCGCTCGACGTCACCCGGGAGCTCGGCCTCGAGGCGGTCAGCATGCGCGTGGTCGCCGACCGGCTCGGCGTGACCCCCATGGCCCTGTACCGCTGGATCGACACCAAGGACCTGCTCATCAAGCTGGTCGCCGACGAGGTCGTCGGACAGGTCGCGCTGCCGGATCCACAGCGGAATCCGCAGCGCGACTGGCGAGCCCTGATCACGGAGACCATGACGGAGTACCGGCGCGTGGCAGCGCGCTACCCGGGGGTGGCGGCCGTCCTGCTGCACGGCGGCTTCCTACCCAAGGCCCGCCGCCTCGTCGCCGCGCAACTTGACGTGCTCGAGCACGCCGGACTCACGCCCGAGCAGGCACGCCGGATGTACGCCTCGTACCAGCTACTCACGCTGGGCCGACTCACCGTCGACGAAGCGCGGCGGACCCGCCCGGCCCGCGGACCATCCCACGTCCGCGACCCGAAGATCGACGCCTACCTGACCGACCTGCAGCACGAGGGCACCTTCGAAGACGGCTCCCGGATCCTGCTGGACGAGATCCAGCGCACCATCGACCTGAACAAGTCCGACAGGTAGAAATGGCGGAGCTGCTCGCCGGCGGGTAGGTCGTGCAAGCGGCGGTCCTTCTCGCGAACGACCAGTTGTTGGCCGAGCGGGTGGCACAGCACCCCTCCCACTCCCCCGCGTCGCAGGCGGTCCGGCGTTTGTCGCGCGGTCGACGAAGACCCGCCGGCGGGCGCGCCGAGTGGTCGACGGGCGTGCACCGGCGGCTGTCCGCCGCGGTGGGCGAACGTCCGGGAGTCGCCGACTACCTCGTCGACATCACCAGGACCCGCCACGGCAGCAGGCTCGCCGACCTCACCACCGGCATCCTGCTCGACGCGGGGTTCGGCGAGTCCCTCTGCGTGGGGGAAGTCCGATCCCATGACGAAGCAGTCGGCGTGACCGATCTGGTGGACGAGCGCGACGGTGTCGTCCTCCGGGTAGGGCACGACCTTGACGTGCTGGCGGAACACCTCGCTCGGGCGCTCTGGAAGGGTGCCGCCGATCCACGGGCCGTTCCGTCCCATCCCACGGCTCTTGTCCATCTGTGACAGCGTGAGTGGCACCCAGGCCGCGCCGAACTCGGCGATCAGGCACTGCAAGTGGGGAAACCGACCGAACAGGTTGTCGAAGATCAGTGCGCTGATGGTGGACACGATCGGGTACATCCCGTACGTGTTCATCCACTGCCAGGCGGCCATCCGGAAGTGCATGGGCGCCGGGTGATGGCCCCAGGCGGGCGCGATGTGGCTGTTGAACCAGTGTTCGGTGATGTGAAAGGCGATCGAGGCGCCCGCCTCGTGGATGCGGGAGTAGATCGGGTCGAAGTACGGGTCTCCCGGGGACCGGCCGCCCGCGGGCCCGACAGGCATGAGTACGAGCTTGGCGTAGAGGGCGTCGGTGTCGTCAAGGTACTCCTCGGCGAACAGCGACCAGCCACCGGAGAACATCACCGCGCCTTGGACGTTCTGCTCCGCCATCTTCGCGCGGCGAGCCTCGCGGTCCTGGTACTCCGGCCGCATCGGCTCGAAGGTGTAGGCGCCCTCAGGATTGCCCGAAGCCATCTGCTTGAGCATCTCCTTCAGCGTTCCGGGCGGAACTGTCGGGTCGCGGGCGCGATGCCACACAGGCAGCAGTAGCTGGCGCAGGGCGCCCGAGGGTCCGGCGTACACGTCAGATCTAGGTGCCGGTGCAACGTTGTCGTGCATCCCTTCAGGATGTGCACGTACCGGGAGCCGACCTCGACCACGAGCAGGCGGGAACTTTTCTGTGAGTGGGGTCGCAGTTCACAGCCTTTCAGTGCGACCTGAAGGGCGGTGAACTGCGGTCGGTGGGTCAGCGGGCGGCGGTGAAGGTCACCGGCAGGTACCTGGCTTGGCGTACGCCGGCGAGCTCGTAGCGTGGCTCCTCGCCGGGGGTGATCCAGTAGTCGGGGATCCGGCGGTGGAACTGGTCGACGGCGGTGCGCAGCTCGAGGCGGGCCAGGTGCGAGCCGAGGCAGCGGTGCACGCCGGAGGCGAAGGCGATGTGCCGGTTGGCGGGACGGTCAAGCCGGACTTCGAGGGGCGACTCGAAGGTGGCGGGATCGACGTTGGCGCTGGCCCAGCACAGGAAGACCATCTCGCCCCGGCGGACCGGGACGCCGTTGATCTCGGTGTCCTCGGTGGCCCAGCGGACCCCGCTGGCCGGCACGGGACTCTCGAAACGCATCAGCTCCTCGATCGCGGCCGGCAGCATTGACGGGTCGGCAACGACGCGGCGCCGCTCGTCCGGATGGGCCGCGAACCACGCGAAGAGGCACGACAGCGACGACGTCACGGTGTCGAGCCCGGCGATCGTGAACAGGTGCATGATGTTGACGATCTCGTCGTCGGACAGCCGCTCGCCGTCGAGCTCGAACCTCATGAACTCACCGATCAGGTCGTCCCGGGGGGCGCCTTCCCGGCGGCGCTCGTCCAGCCGTTGCCGGAGCCGCTCCCGCATCCGGTCGCCGGCCTCGACGCCGATCGCGTCCTTCTCCTCCATGGTCGTTCCCTCGTTCTTGAGGATGCGATCCTTCATCGCGACGAGGAAATCCATGTCCGCCAGCGGCATCCCGAACAGCGTCAGGAAGATCGTGGACGGCAGCGGCCCGCAGAAAGCGTCATGCAGCTCCACCCGGCCGTCGGCCACGAACCCCTCGATGAGCTCGTCGGCGAGCTTGCGGATCTCCGACTCCATCGGCGCGACCTTCTTCGGCGCCAGCAACGGATCGAGCAGCCGACGGTAACGGCGGTGCTCCTCACCGTCCACGTGCAACGGAGGCAGCGGCCCGCGCGAACCCATCCCCAACGGAAGCCAGGTATCCGGGTGGCTCGACACCAGCGCGGGATGACGGCCCGCGGCCACGACGTCGTCCATCAGGAAGAAGCCGACGCCCATGTCCCAGCGCACGACCGGCGACTCCCGGCGGAGCCGATCGATGATCGACTGGGCGGCCCGCACGTCGAACGCACCATTCGACTCATAGGCGATCATCGCCCTTAACGCCGGCTCCATCTCGCTGTAAAGGATCTCAACGACGTCATCACGCATCGGGACTCCTCCAGGTGGGGTGCGGGGTGGGAGCGATCATCTGAGCATCACCGCGGACGGCGAGGGCCCCACGGGGCGCAGAGCGGTACCCACGGCGGCCGGACGATCGCGTGCATCAGACTGGCCGGACCGGCCCGAGCGGCGGGCCGGCTAGTCGCCGGTCGGCAACTCGCCGGTCGGCAACTCGTCCTGCCACGAGTCGTCGAAGTACATCGCCACCCGGGAGAGCGATCCGCCGTCGACCGCCGGCAAGCACACGCCGGACATGTACGCCGAGTCGTCGGAGGCCAGGAACAGCGCGACCGCGGCGTTGTCGGCGAGCCGGGGTGGCCGGTCGAGCTTGAGCGGGATCGGCGACACGGCGGGGTCCCACGGTCCGGCCGCCTCCTCATAGGACAGCCCCAGGACCTCGGCTTCGGGCGGCAGCATGAAGTTGACGGACATGCCGTGGGTCGGGCACAACGCGTTCACCCGGATGCCGTATTTGCCAAGGTCGAGGGATGCGTGCCGGACAAGGCTGTTGACCCCGCCCTTGGCGGCGCCGTACGACCCGAAACCGGGGTAGGCGACGAGCGAGCTGGCGGACGAGGTGACGACGATGGTCCCGCCGCCCTGCCCCTTCATGACCCGCGTCGCGTGCTTGATCGCGAAGAACACGCCGCGCAGCAGCACATGCTGGACGTCGTCCCAGCCCTCGGCCGTGACGTCCTCCAGCGGGATCCGGCCGAAGCCCTTCGGCGGGATGCCCGCGTTGGCGAACATGACATCGAGGCGGCCGAACTCCTCGACCGCGGCACGCACGCCGGCCTCGACGTCAGCCTCGGAGCGCACGTCGAGGGTGCGGGCCACGGCCTTGCCGCCGCGCTCCGCGATGAGCGCCGCGGCATCCTCGGCCCGCCTGGTGATCTTGTCGGTGACGACGAGGGAGGCGCCTTCCCGGGCGAACAGTAAAGCGCTCTCCCGTCCCAGTCCCGCCCCGGCGCCGGTGATCAGAACCACTTTGTCCTGCAGCCGCATCTCTTACTCCTCAGTGGTGGTCGGTGGACGTTGTTCGGGGGACGTCGGATGCCCGGTGGATGCCCGGTGGATGCATCGCGAGGCGGAGGAGGCGCAGGCTCCGGGCCGCTACCTGGGCCGACGAGCCGGGGCCCCGCGCAGCATGAGGCGCTGGGTGCGCAGCGGACAGGCGTCGAGGAGGTAGCCGAAGCTAGCCACGCGCGTTCTCGCCGATGATCGCTATGGCCCGCTCAGGGCACGACCCGACGGCGCGGCGGGCGGCGGGCATGACGTCGTCGGTCAGCTCTCCATCGCTGATCACGCGCCCGTAGCCGTTCTCGTCGTCGGTGAAAAGGTCGGGAGCCACCATGTAACACAGGCCGTGGCCGGCGCACGTGACCCGGTCAATCGCGGGCCTCACCGCGGACCTACCGGCGGGAAGATCAGCGGGAGAGCATTCAACCCGAGCGTTCCTCGCGGCCACGTCACCCGCGACGACGCACCGGTGGCGAGGTCGTAGTCGGGAGTCGGGTGGTAGCGGGTCTGCTCCGGCGGGTCGAACGCGAGGGGCACGAGCGGCAGCGGGCTCGCGAGGACGTCGACCGCCTTCTTGGACGAAAACACCGTCGGCTGCCGCAACGCGGTCTCGATGGTCTCGATGTCCGTCAGCGCAAGATCGCCGTCAAGCTCCACCGTGCGGCCGTGGGCGCGGATCAGACGCCAGGCAGCGTCACGATCACGCTCGAGGGGAAAACCAGCTAAAATGATCTTCTCGTTACCTTGCCCGTCCGCCATCAGCGTCCTTCCGGATTATCCGATATCAGGCCATCGCCGGCCCGGTGCCACGGGTACCTCCTCCTCGTCACCGGGCGTAGAGCGGTCGAGTGTGGCCAGCGTCGCACCCGATCATGTGAGACAGATTGCCCCACTGCGTTCCTATGAGTCAAGATGTCTCATAGTCTTCGAGGCGTGGACACGGCCGACGACGCACGCATCGTCCGCACCCGCGCCGCGGTGCATGAGGCCATGCGGTTGCTGTTTGCGGAAGAGGGGCCTGCCGCGTTGACGCACCAGCGCGTAGCTCAACGGGCCGAGGTAGGCCGAGCGACGATCTACCGGCACTGGCCACGACAGATCGACCTGGTCACCGAGGCTCTGACCGTCGTCGAACAGCCGATGTTCCACTCCGGCGAGGGACCCCTGCGGGCCTGGCTGGGTCGCGAGCTGATCCGGTTCGCGGCTGATCTGGCCCAGCCGGTCGTTCAGCAGTTCCTTTCGACCGTCATCGGCGCCGCCGACCAGAATCCGACCGTGGCCGATCTCCGGGACGACCTCCTGCGCCGCACCTCGGCGGTACTGCACAGCGCGTTCGAACAGGCCGAGACCGAGGGAGAGACAGTGCCGCGACGCGACTACGACGAGCTGCTCGCCCAGCTACTCGGTCCAGTGATCTTCCGCGTGACGATCCAGCGCGGGGTAACCGACCGCGACTTCATCGACAGACTCGTCGACGCGGCGCTCCCCTCCGCCCTGTAGCGCCTACTACACCCGCGCGATCATTGTCGGCTTCGTCTTCCAGGCTTTCCACCTGATCGACGAGTTGACCGCGGTCGAGAACGTCGAACTGCCCGCGCTGCTGGTCTGGCGTTTACTAAGGACTGGGCCGCCCCGAATTATCCGGATAGGGGACTCTATAGAACAGATACCTGAGGTTGTTGTTTAACCTGTTTGTTCTTCAGGGGATGCGCCTGTTGACCGGTTTTGGATCTTTCCGACGGGTTGGATGATCGCGTGTCGTGGGTTGGTGCCGCCGGCGGGACGGCCGGGGCCGGGCCTGTAGAAATAACGGCTCTGCCAAGATTCCGGTGGTGACAGACAGTTGCCGTGCGGGTATCGTTGGTGCTGTGTGATGCCGAGTTCCTGAAGGTCGTTTTTCCTCAGCTCGCTGTGGTGCTCATCGATCGGGTCGTCGATGAGGGACCGGTGGTGCGGATCGCCGCGCGGACCCGGGCCTGGCCGGCTGGCTCATGAGCAGGCCCGAGGACCTGCCTGCCGTGCACGCCTTCACCCACGGGCTCGACACCGACCACGACGCCGTCGTCGCCGGACTGGCCCTGCCTTACAGCAACGGCCCCACGGAAGGCGTCATCACCACGGTCAAACTGATCAAGAGGCAGATGTACGGCCGCGCCGGGTTCACCCTGCTCCGCCGGCGCATCCTGCTCAACTGACACCATGCGGCCCACTACTACCTCACCCGATCTTCAGCTACGAAAATCTTGTCTAAGCCGTTAGATTGACAGACCCTCGACAAGGGTCTCGCCGACCTCGAAGCCGAACTCATCGACGCCCAGCTGACCCACCGACAAGCGCCCGACCCGGTGGTTCCTGATCGGTGACAGACGCGGTCGGAAGTTGCCCCGCCCTGTTGGGGCGGACACTCGGTCACCCTGGGCGAGGACGATCGCGACCCGCAGACCATGATCCAATACACGCTTCCGCCGAGATGAGTGCGTGTCGAGGATTTGATCCATCGGAAGTCAATCTTGACTTCGGTTACGCTCAGCTATCGGGGCTTCTCAATGTGATGAGTACGTGTCGTGGCACTGCCTGATAGGCGCGAGATCAACTTTTCGGCTACCTGACGGTTCGTGGATCTTGTCGTGCTCGTCCGGAGTCTGCTGTATCGCGTGGCTGGGCAGACTGTGGCACGGCCGCTGGTCGTGCCAGCCGGCCGAAACAGCCGCAGTGTTCATGGGACGTGGGGGGTGTATCCGTTTCTACCGGCGACGTCCGGCGGGACCCTTGTGCGTCACCAGCACGCGGGCCAGCCTGAAGCGAGATCCTCCCGCCGCATTTCAGGGGTTTGCGCAGGTCTGCTGAAAGGAAATCCCGGGAACGGCGCTGTGCCATTCTTCGGCGGTAAGGCCGCCGCCGGCGGCGGCGCAGGCCCGGCTGGTTATGTGGCCGCTGAGCGTGGCTGTCCACCGGATGTCCCACAGCCGCAGCCGCCCACCGTCGCTGCTGCTGG
>NZ_CAUVXP010000114.1:0-18524 GCF_963555955.1 Protofrankia sp. Cas3 | reverse complement strand
CTATCCGTCCGCCTCGGGGCCACAAGGTCGTACGCCGCGTGGATCTGGTGGGTCGGCCGCCGACCACAGCCGTATCCGGTGGTCTGTGAGCATCGTGCGGGACGAGCTGCACAGGCTGATCGACCGGCTTCCCGAGTCGCAGGTGGCGCCGATCCTGACTGTGGTGCGCGAGAATACCCCGACTGAGGACGGTGGGGACGAGTGGCCGCTGCCGGACTTCGTGGGCGCCCTGTCCAGCGGCAAGGGCGATCTTGCAGCCCGGTCCAGTGAGATTCTGCGTGAGGAGATGGGGCGCGAACCCGAATGATCGTCTGGGGCACCGGCCCGCTCGTCGCCGCCGCTGGCACGGCTGTCGACCAGGCACGATGCCCAGTGAAGCCCGAGCGGGCAGCATCGTCGAATGGTTCGAACGTGTGTTCCGTAACTGCCCCAGCCTACTCGATGCCTCAGTAGTGGTACCTGCATTGAGCCATGCGGATCTCGTCGCCGCTAACCTTGTAGATGAGTCGGTGCTCGTCGTTGATGCGCCGCGACCAGTAGCCCTGAAACCCGTGCTTCAGGGGCTCAGGCTTGCCGATGCCGTCGTTCCCGTTGCGGGCGATGTCCTGGATCAGGGTATTGATGCGCTTGAGTATCTTGCGGTCCTGGGTTTGCCACCATACGTAGTCTTGCCAGGCGTTCTCGTCCCAGACGGGCTTCACTCCGCAAGGTTCCGGACGACGCCGCCGCCGCTCTCGAGCCGGTCGATGGCGATCAGCAGTCGGCGCGCGTTCTCCGGGCTGCGAAGCAAGTATGCCGTCTCCTTGAGTGACTGGTAGTCATCCAAGGAGACGATCACCACCGGCTCGTGGCCGGCGCGGGTGATGACGACCTCTTCCCTGTCCTCCGCCACAGCCGTGAGAACTTCTGCGTACCGTGCACGTGACTCCGAGTAAGTCATTGTCCTCATGGCATCCTCCTCGTTTGTACGGAAAGTTGTACGTACAGAAAATTGTACGTCCCGAGTTGGGGATCGGCAAGGGTCCTTGGTGTACCGGCCCCCCGTCGAAGACTGACCCGGCTCGACCAGCCGCCGGCCGATACCAAGCGGCCTGGCACCGAAGCGGCCTGGCACCGAAGCGGCAAGGTCATCATCCGAATCGAACATGCGTTCCGCACCTACCTGGCCCAACACTGCGACATTCACCGGTGAGACAGACTCCTGGACCGACGCCGCATTGGGCTACAAACTTTGTCCGCGGACATCAGAGAAACCCGCCGCTGGCTATTTGTCCAAGCGCGTTGGAGGGCGGCCGGACCCACCGCGCCAGCGTCTCCGTTTCTTCCTCCGACACGATTAGCTCTGCTGTGGGTCGTCCTCGTCGCGCCATGACTTGATCCTCGAGGACCGACCACCAAATACAAGATCGTAGAGGGTGTTTTGGAAACGAATTTCAGACGCAGGACCCTAGTAGGGGTTTTCGCGATCGATCTGGTCCCAGAGTTTGTCCGCACTGGACGCGCACACGAGGAAGTGGAGCGCAGTCGCCCCGAAACCGTCGCGCTGTCGATCGCTTACAACCGGCGTACCAGAAGGTCCTCGAAAGAAGTCCGGGCGGGGGTGTCGGATCGGGGCGGAGGTGTTCGTTGTAGGGGTGAGCGGCCGCCCACGAGGGGGCCCCCAAAGCACAGGAGATGATCCGAGATGCAGTACATGGTTTCCGTGATCTTTGACAAGGATGGCTTGGCCACCCCGGCGGAGCAGGCCGCGATCGACGTGTTCAACGACCGGCTTGTGGCCGAGGGCCACTGGGTCTTCGCCGGCGGCCTCGGGGCGCCCGGCACGGCCACTGTGATCGATAACCGGGGTGGGGAGGCGATGTTCACCGACGGGCCGTTCCTGGAGTCGAAGGAGTTCCTCGCCGGCTTCTGGATCATCGAGGCCGCGGACCTCGATGTGGCGCTCAAGCTGGCCGCCGAGGGGTCGAAGGCCTGCAATCGGAAGGTCGAGGTGCGGCCGTTCCTGTGAACAGGGTCGACGTCCGGGAGGCGATCACCCGGGCCCACCACGAGGAGTGGGCGCGGGTGATCGCCGCCCTGACCAGGCGTTTCGATGACCTCGACATCGCCGAGGAGGCAGCGGCCGAGGCGTTCGCGACCGCCGTCGAGCGCTGGCCGGCCGACGGCGTGCCGCCCAACCCCGGCGCCTGGCTGACCACCACCGCCATCCGCAAGGCCATCGACCGGATCCGGCGCGAGAACAAGCGCGACGACAAGCAGACGGAGGCTCAGCTGTTGTACGACGACGACCCGCCCGAGCCTGTCGGCCTCATCGACGACGAGCGGCTCCGGCTGATCTTCACCTGCTGTCACCCGGCGCTGGCGATGCAGACCCGCGTGGCGCTGACGCTGCGCATGGTCGGTGGTCTGACCGTGCCCGAGATCGCCCGTGCCTTCCTGGTACAGGAGGCCGCCATGGGGCAGCGGATCACCCGCGCGAAGGCCAAGATCAAGGCGGCTCGCATCCCTTATCGGGTGCCGTCCGAGCAGGATCTCCCGGCACGCATCTGCGGCGTGCTCGCCGTCCTGTTCCTCGTTTTCAACGAGGGCTACCTGGCGACTGGCCCCGACACCGATCCCGTACGTCACGACCTGACCGCCGAGGCGATCCGGCTCACTCGCCTGATCCGTGCCCTCATGCCGCAGGACGGTGAGGTGGCCGGTCTGCTGGCGCTGATGCTCCTGACCGAAGCCCGCCGTACGGCCCGGGTTTCGGGCAGCGGCGAACTGGTCGCCCTCGACGAGCAGGACCGCGGGGCCTGGGATGCGGCGCTGATCGCCGAGGGCCATCGGCTGGTGCGCGAGCGTCTGGCCGCCGGGGTGGCTCCGGGTCGCTACCAGATCCTCGCAGCGATCAACGCCGTGCACACCTCCGCCCGCGATGTACGCGACACCGACTGGTCGCAGGTTGTCGCCCTCTACGACCAGCTCGTCCGCCTCGACCCCTCGCCGATCGTCGCCCTCAACCGGGCCATCGCGGTTGCCGAGATCGACGGCCCGGAGGTGGCGCTGGCTGCTGTCAACCGTCTTGAGGACACGTTGGCCGGCTATCACGCCTACCATGCGACCCGCGCTGACCTGCTGCGCAGGCTGGGCCGCAGCCAGAAGTCGCGCGCGGCGTACGACAAAGCCATCAAACTGGCGGGCAACACCGCTGAGACCGCCTACCTGACCCGCCGCCGGGACCAACTGGGGTAGTGCATTTCCGGTATCGGTGAACAGTCGAGAACGGTCGCCGCCGATGGGACCGGTCACCGCCGGGATGGCCGGGACGACACAACCGGTATAACGATCAAGCCGACCTAAAGGGATGTTTCACATATCCGGCCTGTAGTGCACATATGGTTCATGCAACACCCTGTGAAGGCAGCGATGTTCTGGTTCTGGGTCTGGGTCTGGGTCTGGTTCGTCGGGTCGTTCGGGTGCGGGGTTCAGGGGAGGCGGCGGACGGCGTGCACGGCCGTGTCGTAGAGGTCGAACAGGTCAACCTTACCGCCGAGGAGCATCCATTCCTCCGTGGCGGCCTGCAGGCAGATGATCGTTGCGGCGGCGATCGCGCGTGCCTCGAAGGCGCGGCGGTCGGAGTCGGGCAACCGGGGCTCGATCAGTGGGGCCAGCAGATCCCGCCAGCGGGCCTGCTTCTCGAGGTGTCCGGCCCGCAGGGAGTCGTTGCCGAACAGCAGCGTGACCATCTCAAGCCGGTGCTCGGCGGTGATTTCGATCTCCTCGAGCACCTGGAACGCCGCGCGCAGTGACGCCCAGGGGTCCTCGTCGGCCGGGCGCTCGGCGAATCGCGCGGCGATCAGGTCACCCTGTTCGGAGAGGCCGCTGAGCGCGAGGTCCTCCTTGTTGCGGAAGTAGTTGAACAGGGTCCGTCGGGAGACACCCGCGGCGGCGGCGACCTCGTCGACCGTGGTGTGGGCGTAGCCCTTGGTGGCGAACAGTTCGAGAGCGGTTCGGGCGAGCAGGGAGCGGACCACGGCGCGGGTCTGCTCACGGATGGGTGTCTGAGCCATGCACTCATGGTACGGCGATTCCCTCAATGCAGACCCTTGCACTCAATGCAGAAACCTGCGTAGAGTGTGACCATGGCCACGATCGACTGCCGTCACCAGACCGCCATCGTCACCAGAGTCAGCTCCGGTCTCGGCGCGGAGTTCGCCGCGCCGCCTATCTCCGCGACGGGGCACCGTCACTGACCAAGCGACGCAGTGATCTGAAGAAGTTCAGGGCGGCTCTGCTCGCACGGCGCGGCGCCATCGAGGAGGCGATCAACACCCAGTCTGTCGATCTTTCCCTACGGTGATCGTGACGACGCCATCGGCTGCGTGAACGCACGACCGCGACCGCTCTCGCTCTGCTACTTCGGCGCCAACGACGCAGACCGGCGGAAGGTGCTCGAGCGGACGACGTCCGGCAACGTCACCATCAACGGCACGATCACGCATGTCGGGCAGGATGACCTTCCGTTCGGCGGTGTCGGCGAAAGCGGCATGGGCCAATACCGCGGAATCGAGGGATTTCGGACGCTCGGCTACGCCAGGGGCATCTACGGACAAGGCCGCTGGAACACCATCAGCCTCCTGTGCGCGCACTTCGGTAGGCGGGCCGACCCGCTGCTCAACTTCTTTCTCCGATAGCGGCATCATCGACGTACACCGGCTCTCATTTTCATACTCGGCCCTGAAGCAGAGGAAAGGCTCATGTCGACCAACGCAACAGCAATCGTGGTGCGCGGCTCGTGCGCGTGCGGCGCGAATACCTTCGAAGTGACGGCAGGGGTTGCGATGCAGCGGTTCTACTGCCACTGCCTGTACTGCCAGCAGTTCATGGGAAAGCCTTACACCGATGTCACTTTCGTGCGCGCCAAGAATGTCGTGGTGCACGCCGAGCGCGTGACCTTAATCAACCCGAAGCTGCTGCCCCCGGGCTTCGCCCACGGGCGCGGCTCCCGGTTCGGCAATCCCGACCGGGGACGCTTCGCGAAATGCGCGCGCCTGAATCGCGGCCGCTGCGACGAGTGCGGCCAGCCATTCATCGAAACCATCGGTGGATCAGCCGGAATGGTATTCATCCCCAGCAACAACTTCGCGGACCAGGCTGCGCTACCGCCCGTGCAGCGCCACATCTACTACCGGCTGCGCGAGCAGGATGTCGCCGACCAACTTCCCAAGCACCACTATTTCGCCGGCAGCCAACTGGCGATCTACGGAATGATCAGCCGACTGTTCCGCCGGAGTTAACCACGTCCAGCCGGCGTGGCTCGGCTCACCAGTACCTCGCGTGGGGCAGTCAGTCGCAGCACGATCGATCTATGAAGATCGTCAGCCGTTGACGATCACCCCAGAATGGAGCCATCCGTGAACGAGTCCAGCACAGTCGTCTTCGAGCGTCCGACCCCGAAGATCGCCACGATCACCTTCTCGAACCCGCCGGCGAACGTGGTCCTCGCCGAGACCGCGGTCCGGTTGTATGAGATCGTCCGGGAGCTCGAAACCGAGCCCGAAATCCAGGTCGTCGTCTTCAGGAGCGACGTGCCCGACTTCTTCGTGAACCACTTCGACCTCGCGGCCATCGACGACCTCCCCGCCCCGGACGGCGAGAACGCGCTGCCGATCTGGACGGACCTCGTGCTGCGGCTCCCGAAGGCTCCGTACATCACGATCGCGTCCATCCGCTGAAGCGATCACGGCGACGCTGACCGCTCCGTGGGAGCAGGTCGTCCAGAACCTCAAGAAGATCACGCTGCCGGTGCTGTACGCCAATGGCGCACACGACGTCATGATCGATGCGTTCGCCTCCTACGCGGCGGTCCAGGAGTTGCCGAACGCCAAACTCGTCCTCTACAGCGACGCCGGACACGCCTTCCTGTTCCAGCACCTCGAGAACTTCACCGCCGAGGTGAAGGACTTCCTCCAAGACTAGGAGCGTCCGGCAACAGGGGTGTGGATCAAGGAGTGGGGCTGGGGTACGTAGATCGCGAGGCGGAGGAGGGAGGCACCGGAGGTGTTGGGTGTCGACCGACGACAACGAAGGGGCGAGGTCCGAGGTGAAGTGGCCGGCACGACACGGTGTCCGACGCCAGCTCCTGGTGATCGTCGGACTACAGGTACACAACTGTCGGTCGGTGCCTGTTCGCATTGTCGCCAGTGGGGAACCCGGACGCTTTGGGGGAGACCAACCGGCTGGAAGGGGTCAGCGGGCGATGCAGGGTGACGGCTGGTCGGCCAGCGTGGATCTGCCGTTCACCGCGCAGGCCCCGGCTGCCGCCCGCGAGGTGTTGCGCGGCCTGTTGATCGCCTGGGGGCGTGAGCAGCAAGCCGACGACGCAGCGGTGGTGGTGGTGTCGGAGTTGGTGACCAACGCCGTCCAGCATGCTGGCGAGCAAGGGCAGCTCCACCTCAGCCTCGCCGCCAGAGAAGGTGTCCTGCGCCTCGAACTCGCAGACGGGTCGGCGCTGCGCCCCGTGGCCCCGGAGCTCAGCGACTCCGACGAGCGGGGCCGCGGGATGCACGTCGTCGACCCGGAGCCCGACCGTCGACCAACCGTGCGGGCCGTCGCTCGCGGCTGGCCCGCACCCTGCTGAACTCCGGCACCGGGCTGCACCAGCACCGTCGCACCTCGCTCCCGATCCTGGCCTGGCCGTCGCCACCGGTCCGCTCGGCCGCCACTGCGACGACTGAGTACCTCCGAGCGCCGCTCGGGATCGTCGGCAGGACACCAGGTCGTAGGGGAGCCCGGACGCGGCAACATACCTACGGCTGCCGTGAAGAAAAATCTGTTGCCGTCGCAGTAGACATGGAGCACTGCATCGGCTAGAGTTCCTGTTGTAGCCAAGTGAGTGAGCGATACGCGCCAGACATGAACTGGTGCGAGCGCTACGGCGGCCCAGAGGGGGCCACCGCGCGCGTCGTGGATGTTCGGCAATACCTGTGGAGTAAGAGCGTCAGTTCGGTAGACCCCGGATGGGAAGGTGGTTCCCGGTTACGCATCTGCGACCCCAACGCCTCCGCCCTCTCTGGTGGAGATGCGCAGACAGATAGCCGGCGCAGTGGGCCGGTAGACGGTGTTGAACCTCGCTCGGGGCCTTGGTGCCGTACGGCACCAAGGCCCCCCGACGTGTCCCGAAAGGTGCGATGGCCCCAGAAATCGCACCGAGACCCGCCGACAGCCTCGACGACGACGACTACCCCGCCTACACCGTGGGCCGCGCAGCGGCGATGCTCCAGACGACACCTGCCTTCCTGCGGGCCCTCGGCGAAGCCCGTCTGATCACTCCGCTGCGCTCCGAGGGCGGACACCGCCGCTACTCCCGCTACCAGCTGCGCATCGCTGCCCGCGTCCGCGAACTCGTCGATCAGGGCACCGCCGTCGAGGCCGCCTGCCGCATCCTCATCCTCGAGGATCAACTCGTGGAAGCCCAGAGACTCAACGACATGCTGCGCAATTGCGCAACCGACGGGCCGTCCGTCGAACCGTCACAACGAAGCCGGCCCGTCTGAGCAGGGTGGCCTGCGTCTCGTGGTCAGCTGGCGACCCTGCGACCCTGCGACCCTGCGGGTAAGGCCGGCGTTGGCAAACGTCCAGGTCACAGAGGGCGAGAGGATTCCACGCCGTTGCGGACGAGTTCCACGTCCCACCACTGCGGATGACGTCCAGGTCGTCGATACTGTCTGCGCCGGCAGCCATCCCGGCGATGATCGAGATCAGTTTCGGTGTCGCGTTGGCCGCCCCGGACGTGACCCGCTCATCGACAAACCGCACATGCTTGTCCAGCAGCGGCGGCAATCCCCCGGCAACGGCACCAGCCCCGCGTGCGACACGAGATTGCCCTCGTCGAACACCGCGCTGTCACAGGAGCGTGAGAAGAGGTCCACGGCCGCAAGCCAGCTGCGCCCGCTCACCCGCGCGGCGCGGGCCGGCAGGAGCACGGAGACATCGGTCAGGATGTTTCCGCGGGTGGCGTTCCGATGAATTCGCCGCCGACCGGATGCCGGACTTCGCGTGTCATGTGTGGTCTCCGCCGGTGAGCACCATGTGCCGGGCCGTCCTGCGCCAGCGCGCGGGCTGCCCGAGCCCGCCGGTGGCGGTGCACGAAGGCGGATCGGGTCAGAAGCGGTACGGCCCGAATCGCCCCCACGCGATCGCACCGAGCAAGACGAGAAAGACGACGTTGAACGCCGCCGCCGGTGTCTCGGAGCGGCGCAGGTGCACGACGCTTCCGCCGACAACCAGGGTGAGGCCGCCGACCGTGAGGAAAGTAGCCGCGAGCAGAGCCTGGAAGATCCATAAGGCGATATTCATGAGCATCTCCGCGTACAGGAACGCTGGTGGCTTCTGGGTGACGGTGCGACGTCGCCGGCGTCAGCCGCGGAGGAAGACCGCGTGGATCGTGATGGTGTTCTTCATGGCGGCCATGCCCATCTGGTTCCAGGTCAGGCCGAAGGCCGATCGGTAGGCGGCGCTGTCGAAGAAGTCCGCCGACCGCAGATGGTCGTCCCGCTTGCGGTTCTTCGTGTCGATCGACGCCGAGTGCACCGTGAGGGTGCCGGAAGCCTCGCCCGTCGCGGTGAGGGCACCCTCGCCGGACAGCTCCCGGAACGTGCCTTTTACCGGCGCGAGCCCCCACATGCTCTTGGTGTGGAGCTCGACCGTCGACCGGCTGGGGTCCAGCCGCCATGGCCCGGCGAGCGAGCCGTCGGCGAGGCGCGCCCGCAATGTCGCGGCCTCGATGGTTGCCACGTATCCTCCAACAATTTTGTTCATCATACCAAACTAATTGGTTAGCCGAACCGTATAGACTGGCGACGGTCGGTGTCAAGGAAGGGCGGCCACGGAATGGCAAAGCATGCCGGTGAGGCCGAGCACAGCGCGTTGTGCCTGCGGCTGATGCAGCTCATGCCGCGTATCGCCCGGGGCATGCGCCGCTCGCAGGACCGTGCGGCACCGGCGACGCAGAGTCCGCTCAGCCCGCGCCACGTCGCCGTGCTGGAGCAGCTCCGGGACGAGCCGTTGACCGTCGGCACGCTGGCGGCCCGGCTGGAGTTGACCCTGTCCACCGTCAGCGGCGTGCTGGCCGACCTGGACCGCGCCGGGTTCGTGATCCGCGAGGCGGACGCCGGCGACCGGCGGCGCACCATCGTCAAGATCTCGCCGCAGAAGGTAGGGCTCGTCGACGAATGGCTCGATGACGCCGCCGAGCCCCTGTTGCGCGTCCTTAACCAACTGGATGCCAGCGAACGGGCGGCGTTCCTCAAGGCCATGGACCTACTCGAGGCCGAATTGCGCGTCCAGGACAGCGCACGCTGAGTACGTCGGCCGGGCGGGCTCGCGAGGCCGCCGTCGTGATGCACAGCGCCACGACCCGCAGCAGCGGCGCCGCCCGTACCCCGGATGACTTCGCAAGAACGTCCCGCCCCGCGGTGATAGATCGGCACCCATGCAGCCTGTTGGGATGCAGCCGGGTCGCCCGCGAGAATGCCCTGATGAACGTCCAGGTGTCCGCGCGCCGGGCATCCCAGATCTACAGCTCGCCCTCGAAGTCGACGACCACGGGTTCAGTGTCATGGCCAGGTCCGACAAGTCCACGGCCGTATACAGCGAGGACGGCGGTGAAGTCATGAGCTGGGCGAACTACTCCTGACCGAGGCGTGAGCGCCACCGCAGCTGCCCTGGTCATCCGCCTGCGCGCATGGTCGCCCGGGCAGGTCCTGCTCGCTCAGTTCGCTCAGCGTGCCCATCGCTCGGTCCAGCAGCACGGACAGCGGAGTCGTCCCGTCGCTGGCCATCCAGGCGTCGGTGGCGGCGTCCAGGCAGGCGATCGCTGACGCTACGAGTGCCCGGGCGCGGGGGTCGTCGGCGGGTTCCGGGCCGCCGCCGAGCCGACGGGAGATCTCCGGCACCAGGACGCTCTGCCAGCCCTGCGTCTTCTCCCACCGGCGGGTCATCAAGGCGCAGGCGTCGCTGAGCAGCCGCATCACGTTCAGGGACTGCCCGGGCTCGTCGGCATTGACTTGGGTGACCATGTCAAAGGCGCGACGCAGCGAATCCCAGGGCCGCTCGTCGGCGGGGCGGGCGCCGAGCGCCGCGGCGACCTCGTGACCGAACTCTGCGAGAGTGCCGAGAACGACCTCCTCCTTGGTGCCGAAGTACCGGAAGAAGGTGGTACGCGACAGACCTGCCTCGGCGGCGATCTGATCGACCGTCGTCTTGTCGAAGCCCTGCTCGGCGAAGAGCCGGAACGCGACCTCGCTGACCTCGGCGCGCATCGCCTGTCGCGTCCGCTCGCGCAGCGAGAACTGCGCGGTGCCGCGGGAGGACGAAGTCCTGGAGGTTTCGACCACACCAAAAGTGTATACAGACGCGAAGTAGTACTCAGTCCCATATCATGCTACGGTTCCTGATGTTGACTTCGTACCACACCTCGAAGAGTTACTCCCATGAGCAAGATCTGGTTCGTCACCGGTTCCTCCCGCGGCTTCGGCCGCCGGTTCGCCGAGGCGGCGCTCCCACGCGGCGACAAAGTCGCGGCGACTGGAGCGATCCCGTTTCTGTGGACAGCGGACCTGAAGTTCACTGTCTGAAAGGAAGGGTCGTCATGGGGTCGACTCCCCGGAAGTACACGCAGGAGTACAAAGACGAGGCGGTAAGGTTGGTGCTCGACTCCGACCGATCGTTAGCCGAGGTCGCGAGAAGCCTGGGCATCAACGAATCAACCTTGGGGAACTGGGCGACGAAGGCAAAAAAGGACAGCGATTCCGACGAGAAGCCGCTGTCGGTATCAGAGCGCGCCGACCTGATCGAGCTCCGGAAGAAGTGAACCGCCCCGGCTTCGGTGGAGACTCTGTCCTTTGAGAGGATTAGAGTCGTGCCCGCTCCCAGGAAGTACCCCGACGAGCTGTGTGAACGTTCGGTTCGTCTCGTGTTGCAGATGCGACGTGAACATCCCGCAGAATCGCATCGCGCGATCTCAACGATTGCACAGCGACTGGATGCTCATCCGGCGACCCTCCGGCTGTGGGTGAACCAGACAGACGTCGACCAGGGCGTGCGCCCGGGAACGACCACCGCAGATGGCGCTCGTATCGCCGAGTTGGAACGTGAAAACCGTGAACTGCGGCGGCCTAACGAGATTTTGAAGGCCGCGTCGGTTTTCTTCGCGCGGGAGCTCGACCCGCGGCTGCCGCGGTAGTCGCTTTCATCGACGAACACAAGGAAGACCTGGGCGGGGTCGAGCCGATCTGCGACGTCCTACAGATCGCCCCATCCACGTATTACGCCGCCAAGAACCGGCCCCCGTCGGCCCGCGCACAGCGCGACGAACAACTCCTGATCGAGATCCGCCGAGTCTGGAAGGACAACCACGAGGTGTACGGCGCGCGGAAAGTCTGGCGTCAACTCAACCGGGAAGGGATCAAGGTCGCGCGGTGCACCGTCGAACGGATCATACGCGCCGCTGGGCTCACCGGCGCCCTGCACGGCGGCGGACGGCCCCGGACGACCCGCGCCGACCCCACAGCCGTACGGCCTGCTGACCTGGTGGACCGGCAGTTCACCGCCGCCCGACCGAACGCCCTGTGGGTCGCGGACATCACCTATATCCCGACGTGGTCGGGAATGGTGTATGCAGCCTTCGTGACCGACATCTTTTCCCGACGGATCGTCGGCTGGCGACTCGACACGACGATGCGGACAGACCTTCCCCTTGATGCTCTCGAAATGGCGATCTGGGGCCGGAAGGACAGCTCGCTCAACGGGCTCGTGCACCATTCTGACCGAGGATCACAGTCCACGTCAATCCGCTACACCGAACGGCTCGTCGAAGCCGGCGCGACACCGTCCGTGGGCAGCGTCGGGGACTCGTACGACAATGCCCTGGCGGAGTCCGTCAACGGCATCTACAAGACCGATCTGATCAATCGTAAAGGTCCGTGGCGGACAGTCGATGACGTCGAGCTCGCGACATTCGAGTGGATCGACTGGTACAACCACTGCCGCATCCACAGCGGCTGCGGCGACATGCCGCCGGTCGAATTTGAATCAGCCTTCTACCTTCAGGACGAAGCTGCTGTGCTGGCCGAAGCGTAAGCATCCCGGTCTCTAAAGAACCCGGAACGGTTCAGTCCAAGCCAGGCTTGCTGTAAGGCATCTCTGATGCAACGTGGTGGCGGGCCGGCGACGCACCCAGAGAGCATGGCGCGCCAGCGCCGCGCGCAGCCGTCGCGCGGCGCGGCCCGTGCCGCGCTCTTATCTAAAACCGAGTAATTCGGCAACACGCAAGGACCTGTCATGTGCATGCCGTGTTAGGTCAGGGTTCTATGCCGACCCATGCGGCGATGTTGCGGAGGGATTCGGTCGAGCGTCTTTCGGCGTGGGCGATTCCGGCGATGGTCTCGCGGACCATGGGATGGTAACGGGTCTGCTGGGGGCTGATCCTTCTGGCGCTTTGGAGTGAGACCAGGGATGCCTGCCGGTGCCCGGTCAACAGCTGTGCTCGGGCGAGGTCGATGTAGTGATGTCCGAGTCGTGCGGGGGGTAGAGCGGGGGAGATTGTCAGCTGCTTACCGCGTCGTATCGCCAACGGCCCGTCCACGAGTTCGACGGCGAGTCCGACTCCCCAGATTCCGATGTTCGAGGGGCCGAACCACAGGCCGTAATGGTTGGGCTCGCCGTCTAGTCGAGCGGCGTAGGCGGCTGCCTCGCGCCAGTGTTCGTCGGTCCGGACGGGGTCGGCGGCACGGGCGGTCGCGAGCGCGGACCGCAGATGCAGGTAGCCGAAAACCGACAGGACCTCCGGTGCGTTGCTGGCAAGCAGGGGTTCCAGTTGGTCGCGGGCCTGTTGGAGGAGTTGCTGGGCCTGGTCGTGGCGGCCGACTGCCACGAGATCCTGGGCGTGTTTGGTGATTCCCAGGGTCATGCACAGCGGGTCTCCGGATGCGGCGGCGATGGTGTCGTAATGGTTGGCGATGACGGTGGAGAGGTCGAAGTAGCCGAGGTTCTGGGTGAAGCCGCGGGCGGCGCCGAACGCTTGCGCCCACTGTCGCATGACCTGTTCGCGGTCCTGTCCGCTGGTGGTATGCGCGGCGAGGCGGAGATCGGCGAGCAGGGTTGGGAGGCGTTCACCGATCAGGGCCAGATCTGCTCGTTCGGCCGCGTGGGTGATGGCGGTGACCGCGGCGGACAGGGCGGGCAGCGACGGGGTGGGCCGGTCCTCGGACGGGGTGAGGGCGGTGGCGAGGATCTCCTGGCGTAGCCGGGGCACCATGTCGTGCACGGCGTGGTCCCGGTCGCGGGGTGCGCGGAACGGCTGGCCGGTGAGTTGGCCCCGGTCGACGTCGAGTGCGCGGGCTACGGCGGTGACCAGGGCGGGGGATGCGGGGCGGCGTCCTTGTTCGACCTTTGTCAGCAGGCTGTGGGAGACATGCGCGCGGGCGGCGAGTTGCTGCTGGCTGAATCCGCGGAGCTTGCGTTCCGCGGAGATCCTCGCGCCGATGTGCGGTCCGGTCATCCGCATCTACCCCGTCCAGGCGATCGCTTGATGTGCGCCCAGGGTAACCGGGATGCGGCTGTGTCTGCACTGTGCCACTTCGTCGCGCTCCGTTCCGCTTACTGTCCGCACCGGTAGCACAGTGGTTCCTGTCCCGAAAGGAATGATCGATGGCGGATATCGAACCGGTGTACGGGCTGGTCAGGTTTGAGGGAGAGACGCAGCGGCGGGTGTCGGCGATCGTGCTGGTCTTTGAAAGTGCGGGTGCGGCCGACCGCTTTGCCCGCTCGGCGAGGATGGAGGACTACGCGGTCGGGCCGGTGGAGTTCCTCGTTACCGCTGCGGCAGCTGGTGTCCGCTGGAACGAGGCGGACCGGTGAACGGGGAGCCCGTCTTGTCGAACGCGGCGGCTCTGCGCGCTTACGCTCTCGCGGTCATCGCACAGGATGCGGCGTATGACCGAAACCCGCAGGGTGACCCGGTGCTTTTGACCTCGGACATGCGCCGTGGTCTGCATGCCGCTCTCAGTGTCGAACCCGCACCGCTGCTTACCGCCGGTCCCGCGGTCACCGTAGGGGAACAGGCCGCCTTCCGGTCCGGTATCCAGGCCGCGCTCGACATGGTTTACAGCGCCGTTGCCGTCGCTTTGGGTCCGGAGCAGCTGCGTCATCGACAGCGCTTTGTGCGTCGGCGGTCCGCTCGCCGGTCGTCACCGTCGTGCGCGGGTGCGCGCCTGCCCGTTGCCACTGACGCGATCCGCGGTGCGGAAACAGGCGGTAGTAGGGAGCCGGGCACACTTGTCGATCTTGAGTCGTTGCTTCTCCTTGACGGTGATGGTCGGCTGCTCGTCCCGTTCGGCCACACCACGTCGTGGGCTGTATGCCATGCCTGGGCTCACGCGCAGGCCATCCGACCCGGTGTCCGGCTGCCTGTGCAGATCGACGATCCGCGTAACCGCCAGACCTGGCGGATCACTCCAACCGGGTGTAGCCACTCTGTCTGGCTGCCCGGTGAACCTACCTCCAGGTTTTGTCCGCTGACATCCGAGCCTGGACTGGGGAGCTGAACAAGGGTTCGAATCCAGCCAGAAACCTTTCCGCAACCATGATCCATTCGGTGAAAGTCAACCGCCGAACAATTCTTCGAAGATTCTTTTCGTGGAATGTAAGATGTCGGCGGACGCTGGTGGACGTTCACGAACGCCAGCGGACGGTGCGGAAACGCTGCGGTAGCAATCAGACCGGTCGATTTTCTTCCATTTGGTGTGCAAGCCGGTCCCATGGTGGATCGGGTGTGGGCGGCCGTCGATGTTCCTCACGCTCACCTGCGGCTCGTACGGGCGGGTGAACGGCGATGGCACGCCGGTGGATCCGGATGGCTACGACTATCGGCGGGCGGCTTGCGTGGTCAGGGCTGCTGGTATGAGGACACGACCGGGTATGTGGAGTCTGCCAGGCGGTCAGCGCGGACGGGTGTCCTCGACTCTGACGCCGTGGAGGCGCTGCGACTCCGACGCCGTCGGCAGGCTGCGCAGAAGCTGGCGATGGGTGCGGCCTGGTCGGACTCCGGGTTGGTGTTCACGCAGGCCGACGGGTCAGCCTGGCATCCGGACACCGTGTCGTCTCGTTTCGAGATGCTGTCGAGGCGCGTGAAGCTGCCCAGGATTTCGATCAAGAATCTGCGGCACAGTTCGGCCACGTTGGGGCTGGAGTCGGGGGAGACGCTGAAGGAATTGTCCGAGCGACTCGGTCACTCCACCATCACGATCACTGCCGACACGTACGCCGCGGTGACTCCGGCAACGGCTCAGGAGTCGGCCAAACGGCGTGCCGCGGCAGTTCCACGGAAAGTTCGTGCACACCAGCGTGAACACCAGGGCACTTCTGAGGCGCCGGAGAGGCTGCCAGGACAGAGAAAGCCCAGGTCAGCGGGGGTGGACCTAACGCACCAGAATAAGAACCGTTTGATCTTTGTTCAGGGTCCCGAAATCACCGTCCGCCCGGTCTCCGCAAGGCTCCTGACCAGGGGCGATGCCGAGTGAGCGCGGGGTCGACAACATCATCGACAGAATCGAACACGCGTTCCGCACATCTGGTAGTTCCGGACGCCGCGGTCCGCCTGGTCACCGTGATCGTGGGGATCGTCGTCGGGCTGACGTTCCTCTTCGGCTTCGGCAATGTCGCGACGCTCGGTGTCCGCCTCGGTGTGCCGACGTACGTCGCGTTTCTCGTGGCGCCGGCGGTCGACTTCTCCGTCGTCGCGCTTCTGCTCGGCATGCGGCACCTCGCCCTGCACGACGGACCGGTGGAGGTGCTGCGATCAGCGCGACGTCTACTCATATTCTCGAGCACTGTAACGCTCGCGTTGAACATCGCGGAGCCCCTCATCGCCGGCCATTACGGCAAAGCCGCGTTCGACGCCGTCGGACCGCTGCTCCTTGTCGGCTGGGCCGAGGTTGGCCCAGGTCTCTTGTACGCGATGCAAGTCACAGCAGCCGGCCACCGTCCGGCCGAATCGCGGGCTGCCGACAGCCCGTCCCCGCCGGGGATCAAGCGTCGGCAATCGACGCCCGCGCCCGCTGTCGAGCCGATGCGCAACCGGACTACTGCCCTGGATTCGCTGTCACGCGAGGCCGCACGCGAGGCACGCAGGCAGGACCAGCTTCACCGGGCCCGCGCCGAGGACGTGCTGCATTGGCAGGAGCACCAACGTCCGATCTCCGCTGAGACGCTACGTAAACGGCTGGGCGTCGGCACCGGCACCGCCCGCGGTTTGGTCACCCAGTTGCGTACCGATACCCACATCGCGCTTGACGGTCAGGTCGACCCAGCGGCGACGTAGAGCGCCGTGACCCGATTCCGTTTCGGTCGGCTTTCAGACGCAGTCATCGTCGGCTTGTTGAGCTGAGGGCGATGAGGAAGCCGAGCGTGCGGGATGATCCGTCGTCCCGCGCGCTCGGCTGGCGGTGCCGACCGGAGACGGCACGAGCCTCGGGTGCGCTGGGAGTCGCCCTCCACCGTCATGCGTCGAGAGGTTCAGGGCCCGACCGCCGCTGGCGGAGGATCATGTGGGCCGCCCGTCGCTCGGACGCGGATCGCCCGTTCGAGCGGGGCCGCGGAGCGGGACCGAGTTCGTTGTAGTCGGTTCTCGGCGATAACGGGAGCCCTACGGGTGTCCCGCATCGGCGCCGAATGCTGTGCGGTGGTCGTGAGCCCAAGCGCGGAACGCGCGGGCCGGATGGCCGAGGATGCGGTCGACATCGTCGGTGATGACTGCGTTACCGCCGTCCCGGACGAGCTGGTAGCCGTCGACGGCGGAGTCCGCGATGGACGGATCGAATCCGGCGCGGACCAGCTGCTGGCGGACCGCATGGGGAGGCACGTCAACCGTCGTGACGGTTCGTCCGAGCTCGGCGGCGAGCTGGGCGACCTGGTCGGGAACGCTGAGAAGCTCGGGGCCGGTCAGGGTGTGGGCCGCGCCATCGTGCGCGTCGGTCAGCAGAGCCTCGACCGCGACCGCCGCCACGTCGCGGGGATCGACAACGCCTTGGGCGCCCGTCCCGGTCATGTTGGGAACCGGGTTGCCGGCTCGAATCGCGTCGGCCCAGGACAGCGTGTTGGAGGCGAACGAGCTGGGCCGCAGCGCGGACCAGGTCAGCCCGCTGGCGACCAGCGCCTGTTCGCCGGCACGGTGCCTGGGCGAGGGCAGATTGTCGGCGTCATCGGCTTTCCCGCCGATGGCGGACAGCTTGACAACCTTCCGGACGCCGTAGGCACGGGCCGCCTGAATCATGGCCAGGTCATACTCGGCGACCGAGCCGGCGGGGCTCGGAACGGTCAACAGGAAGACGCTGTCCACACCAGCGACCGCGCTGTGGAGCGAGTCAGCACGTTCGAAGTCGGCCTGCACGACATCGATCAGCGCGCCATCAGGAAGACGGAGACGGGCCGGTTCTCGCGTCATCGCCCGAATCCGAGCGCCCCGGCCGACTAGGAGGCGCAGCACCTCGCGACCGACAGTGCCAGTCGCACCAGTAATCAAGATCATAGGACCATCGTGGTGGCGACGGACCGCGGTTTCTAGGAAATTCCGGCACACCGGTACGGGAGTTGACCTGCGAGAAGCCCCGTCCCCCACGACTACTGTGGTCACCGTGGACAGGCAGCTGCCCGTGTCTGAGGCTGACCGCCCGTGGGTCGAGCGGGTGAGCGTCGTGACCTACTCCAGCGAGGTCGACCCATACCCGTTGATCCACGCCCCCGATCCGGCAACCACCCTCGTGTGGCGGCGAACGGAGGACGGCGACGGCGCCCTGCGAGTCCTCGGGCCCCGCACCCAGGCCGCCTACCACCCGAGCAAGGCCATCCCTCTGTGCATCCAGGTGCGGATCACCATCGGCTTCGTGCCGACGGTGCTCGGGATCGCCGCGCGCGACCTGGTCGACCGAGCCCTGCCCCTCCACGAGCTGTGGGATAGGTCAGCCGACCAGCTCACGGACAAGCTGGCGGGGATCGGCGACGACCCGGCGCGCGCCGCGGCGGTCCTGATAGCAACGCTGGACTCACGTGTCAGGGACGCCGAACCGGATGGGCATTCGCGAGCCAACCTGGTTCAGGCAGCAGCTGCCGAGCTCTCGACCAGCAACAGCGGCGCACCGGCAACTGTCAGCGACGTAGCCCGCCAGGTCGGTGTCAGCGAAAGGCAGCTGCGTAGCCTCTTCGCGCAGACCGTCGGACTCCCGCCCAAGCAGTTCGCCCGTCTCAACCGGATTCGCGCGGTCCTCGACCGCACCGGTCGCCAGCCGTGGGCCCGCCTGGCCAGCGACGCCGGCTACTACGACCAGTCCCATATGACCGCGGATTTCCACCACATCATGCGGGTGACGCCGGGTCAGTTCGCCGCTGGGAAGCTCCCCGTCGTTCCGTGCTGAGGACAGCTCGGCCCCTCGTTCACCGACACCGGTCCTCGACTGGTCCATATCTGTCTCTTATACACATCT
>NZ_CAUVXP010000113.1:0-19682 GCF_963555955.1 Protofrankia sp. Cas3 | reverse complement strand
TTTTTTTTTTTCAAGCAGAGGACGGCATACGAGATTCATGAGCGTCTCGTGGGCTCGGAGATGTGTATAAGAGACAGGGTCTAATCATCCTCAAGACTCACTCGTCCGGAGGTCGGTCATGTCCGCGCCAACGACCAACGATCAGTTGACCGCTGCACCGACACCGTCAACCACGGCATCCCTGACCGTCGTCAGAACGACACGGGAAGCCGAGAACATCAATTCTCTGGTCCTCGCCGATCCCGCCGGGGGGAAACTCGCCGCGTGGACTCCCGGAGCGCATGTCAACATCATCCTGGAGACCGGAGTCACCCGGCAGTACTCATTGTGCGGCGACCCTGCCGACGATATGAACTGGCGAATCGCCGTGCTTCGTGAAGAGCAGAGCCGGGGCGGGTCGGCGTACCTGCACGACAAAATACGCGCCGGATCTTCGTTGACGGTCGGGTCACCCCGCAACAATTTTCCGCTGGTCGGGGCCAGGCGCTACATTCTGATCGCCGGCGGCATCGGAATAACCCCGCTCCTCCCCATGATCACAGAACTCGAGGGACGGGACGCCGAGTGGACGTTGTTTTACGGCGGTAGGCAGCGGAGCAGTATGGCGTTCCTCACCGAACTGTCGGCTTACCCGGATCAGGTTTTCATCCACCCGCAGGACGAATCCGGACTGCTTCCGCTCGGGCACATCCTCGCCCGGCCCGAGATCGGAACGGCGGTCTACTGCTGTGGCCCCGAGGCCCTGCTCACCGCGGTCGAAGCCGCCTGCGGGAACTGGCCGTCCGGCGCTGTGCACGTAGAACGTTTCCGACCCCGGGAACGACCTGCCGACAGTCCGGCGGACACCGCTTTCGACGTGGTGATCGGCAGCACCGGGCAGCGGATACGGGTAGGCGCGGACCGGACGATTCTGCAAGCTCTCGAACGCGCAGGCTTCGATGTGCCGTCATCATGCCGCGAGGGCACGTGCGGCAATTGCGAGACCCGCTTCACCACAGGCGAGGTCGACCACCGGGACGAGGTGCTGACGATCGAGGAGCAACGCACCGGAAACGCGATGATGATCTGCGTATCGCGCGCCCGAACGGATTCACTGATCCTCGACATCTGAGCCGCCCGTCCGGCCAGCCGGTACCCACCCCGACGGCAATCACTTGTTTCTATCACCTGATCCACAAAACCGATCGATGCCGGTCGGCCGGCCTGACCGGATCGGCGATGCCGCATCCCGCGGACTTTCAATTTCCGATTCGTTTGCTTCCTGTACACCATCCTGGAGTTGAATTCAGCTGCCCTTGAACGATAAAAAGCCGCTGCGCATATATCCGGAAGACTGTGGGAGTAGGTCTGCGTTCGGTCGCCAGCTCCGCATTCGACCTCGTCGGCCGGTCCAGGCGATCGTGAGGACCCCGAAAGATCGCAACAGCTGATCCGCCGGCTACGCACCCACCCGCATCCGGAGGGCCAACAAAACACAAGGTCGAACCGGCAGACCGTCGGTCCGGCGCGAAAGGAGGTCCCGGGCTGTGAGCCGCATCCGGGTCGAAGGTCTGACCAAGCGTTTCGGCAAGGTCACCGCCGTTGACCGGGTGAGTCTCGACATCGGCCATGGCGATTTCCTCGTCCTGCTCGGCCCAAGCGGCTGCGGAAAGTCGACGTTGCTCCGGATGATCGCCGGGTTGATCGAGCCCAGCGAGGGGCGGGTACTGCTGGACGAGCGCGATGTCACCTTCGCCCCACCCAGGGAACGTGATATGGCGATGGTGTTCCAGAGCTACGCTCTTTACCCCCATCTGACGGTCGAACGCAATATCGGCTTCCCGCTGCGCTCGCGTCGACGCCCACGCGCGGAGATTCGGGAGAAGGTGCGGGAGGTCGCAGAGCTTCTGGACCTGGCCGAACTGCTCGGGCGCCGGCCCAGAGCGCTGTCCGGCGGGCAGCGGCAACGGGTTGCGGTCGGGCGGGCGCTGGTACGCGACCCGGGTGCCTTCCTCATGGACGAGCCCCTGTCCAACCTCGATGCCAAGCTGCGAACCGCGACCCGTGGCCAGCTGCGGGCGCTGCATCAGCGGCTCGGCGCGACCATCGTCTACGTCACGCACGACCAGGTCGAGGCCATGACCATGGCCACCCGGGTCGCGTTGCTCAACGGTGGCCGCCTGGAGCAGATCGGCCCTCCTACCGAGATCTACGACGAACCGGCGTCGACGTTCGTGGCGGGCTTCCTGGGCTCACCACCGATGAACCTGCTCCCCGCCCGAGTCGAGAGCCACTCCGGACGCGTCCGTGTGCTCGCCCCCGGCGTCGAGGTACCGCTGTGGACGGCAGGCGACTTCCCCGCTCGCGACATCGTCGTGGGGGTACGACCGGAGCATCTGGTCGGCGTCGCCCTCACCTCGCAGGCGCCGATGTTCCGCGGTCAGGTGACAGCGGTGGAGAACCTCGGCAGCGAAGAGGTCGCCCAGTGCGCGGTCGGCGACGCGGTGCTGATGGCTCGCGGACCGCGGCCAATCGGTCTACGTCCCGGCGAGCCGGTGGCCTTTGACACATCCGCGAACCACGTACACCTGTTCGACCGGGCCAGTGGTCACCGGCTGCTCTGGCAGCCGCCTGACGACACCGCCGCCCGGTCGACACCGCCGAGCCCGACCAGCGGAATTCCGGTCATCCCGAGATCGCCGGTCGATGTGGGTGCACCCACCACATGATCGCCAAAGTGGTGATCGCGGACCTACCGACACCCAGCTTCCGGACTCCAGCCGTTTCCGTCACTGCGTTCATCTCACGCAGCGTTCATCTCGCGAAGGAGTCCCACGTGAAAAGATCGCGTTATTTCGGCGGTGTCGCGGCCGCCCTCACTCTCGCGCTCACCGCGGCGGCCTGCGGCGGGGGCAGCTCAACCACTGCCGCCCCGTCGGCCGCCGCGACCGTTCCCGAGCTCAGACCCGACCAGCAGGTCTCGATCGTCCTGGAGAGCTACAACCTGGCGCAGGCCGGGGCATGGAGCGACACGTTCACAGATCTGATCAACAAGTTCCAGGCCGCCCACCCCAACATCAAGGTGACGGCCCAGAAGCCCGCGACCGCGACCGCCAGCGGCTACGGGTCAGCCGCGGCAGCCAGCATCCAGCGCCAGATCGCGGCCGGCAACCCTCCCGACGTCGGACAGCTGGTCTTCGGTGACCTGTTCTACGCGGTGAAGGGGCTGGGGGCCACGCCGCTCGACGACGTGGTCGGCCACGACGCGGTGCAGGCGAACTTCGGCGGCACCCACCCGTTCGCGCCGACCGCGCGCTCTCTCGGCGACTTCGACGGCAAGACCTACGGCGTCCCGTTCGTGTTCTCCACGCCGATCCTCTACTACAACGCCAGCCTGTTCACCCAGGCCGGCCTGGACCCGGCCAAGCCTCCGACCACCTGGGCGGAGGTCAAGACAGCCGCCCTCGCCATCAAGAGCAAGACCGGTAAGGACGGCGCCTACCTCGACTGTCTGACCAAGAAGGCCGGCGACTGGTGCTACCAGGCCCTGGTCGACTCCAACGGCGGATCGGTGATCTCCGCCGACCGGAGCAAGCTCTCCTTCGCGGACGCTCCCGCGGTCGCCGCCGTCGCGATGGCCCAGGACCTGGTCCAGTCCGGCGCGACCCCCAAGCTCTCCCAGGAACAGGCATACCCCGCGTTCGCCCGCGGTGAGATCGGCATGATCCTGGAAAGCAGCGCGGCTGAGGCCACGTTCCGCAAGGGCGCCACCGGCGCGAACCCCCCGTGGGACCTACGGGCCGCCGAGATGCCGAGCTTCGACGGCAAGACGGTGCAACCGACCAACTCGGGGGCGGCCCTGGTCATGTTCGCCAAGGATCCGGCCAAGCAACGGGCAGCCTGGGAATTGATCAAATTCCTGACCAGCGACGAGGGGTACACCGAGCTCACTAGCAAGATCGGCTATCTGCCGCTGCGTACCGGCCTGCTGGACGACCCCGCCGGTCTGAAGGACTGGGCGGCGAAGAACCCACTGATCAAGCCGAACATCGACCAGCTCGCCCGGCTCCGGCCGTCGGTGGCCTTCCCCGGTGACAACTATGTCCAGATCAAAGACACCATGATGGATGCCGTCGAGAAGGTCGTCTACAACGGGGCCGACGCGCAGTCCACGCTGACCGCGGCTCAGCAACAGGCGACCAAGCTGCTGCCGAAGGCGTGAGGGTGGCGACCGGGCATCGGCACGGCAGGATCAACTGACATGTTCGTAGAGCTCACCGCAGTGCACCCGCCCGAGACGGGGACCCCGGCCCAAGCGGTCCGGCCATCACCCGTGCGCCGGGTACTGCGGGCACTGCCGCCCTTCCTCTACCTCGCGCCGGGGCTCGGCTGCCTGGTGGTCTGGACCTACCGGCCGCTCGTCGAAGCCGCGCAGCTTTCCTTCTACTCGTGGAACCTGGTGCCGACCCGACCGAAGGTCCCGGTCGGCCTGGACAACTACCAGCAGGTTCTTCAACTTCCGGATCTCCGGCACGCGCTGTGGCTGACGGTGGCGACGATCGCGTGTCTGCTGCCCTTCACAGTTGTCCTGCCGACGATCGTCGCCCTGCTCACCCGCCGGGTGCACGGTCGGCTCAGCGTCGGCTACCGCGCGCTGGTGTTCGCACCGGTGCTGGTTCCGCCGGTGGCGAGCGCGGCGATGTGGGTATGGCTGCTCGACCCGCGGCACGGGCTGGTGGACCGCCTGCTGGGCCAGCCGGTCAACTGGCTCCACGAACGCGGACCCGCCCAGCTCGCCGTCGTCGGCATCACCGGCTGGCACCTGCTCGGATTCGCCGTCCTCGTCGTCACGGCCGGCCTGGCCAATATCAACGATGAGTACGCCGCGGCGGCCCAGCTCGACGGCGCGACCCGATGGCAGATCATCCGATGGATCACCCTGCCGCTGCTGTCGCCGACCCTGGTCCTGCTGGCCCTCATGACCGTGCTGCTCTCGGGTCAGCTGACCTTCCCGCTGATCGACGCACTCACCCAGGGCGGCCCCGACGACGCGACGACCAACGTCTACTACCTGCTCTGGGAATACGGCTTCAAGAGCTTCAACGCGGGACTCGCCTCCGCCGCCGGGCTGGCCTTTTTCCTGTGCTTCAGCCTGGTGGCCGCCTTCCTCGTGTGGCTGTTCGAAAAAGTGAGCGTCCACGACAACTGATGACCTCTGAAAAAGACCATCGTCCACGCATTCGCTACGAGGAGTGACTGATGACCGGCTCCACGGTGGACGGGCCGGTCGGCGGCCGGTCTCGCCTGGGCGCACTCGTCGGCCATGCCGTGCTGACGTTTCTGAGCCTCGCCTGTATCTTCCCGATCGGCTGGATGTACGCGACCTCGCTACGCCGTCCCAGCGACATCTACGACACCTCGCTGCTGCCCTGGCCGCTGTCGCTGGGCAATTATCGGCATGCGACGGACGTGATCCCGATCGGAACACTGCTGCTCAACACGGCCGCTGTGGCGGCGCTGACCGCGCTGGGGCAGCTGCTGACCGGTCTGCTCGCCGCCTACGCGTTCACGGCCTGGCGCTTTCACGGCCAACGGCTGCTCTATCTGCTGTTCGTGGGAACGTGGCTGGTGCCGTTCCAGGTGACGATGGTGCCCAACTACACACTGTTGTTGCGGCTCGGTCTGCTGAACACGCTCGCCGGCGTGGTCATCCCGACGCTGTGCACCGCCCTCGGTGTCCTGCTGCTGCGCCAGCACATGGAAAGCTTCCCCAAGGAGCTGCTGGAGGCTGCGCGCATCGACGGGCGGTCGTCCTGGTCGACGCTGTGGACGGTCGTCGTGCCCAACCTGCGGCCGGCGCTGGCCGCCCTCGGGATCGTGCTGTTCATCAATGCGTGGAACGAGTACTTCTGGCCGTCGCTGGTGCTCCAGCAGGCGAACTCGATGATCCAGCTTGGGCTGCGCGGCTTCCTCGGGGGGACCGAGGGAAACGACTGGGGCGGAATCATGGCCGCATCGGGGCTGTCCTGCCTGCCGATCTTCGCCCTCTACCTGATTCTCCAGCGGCACATCGTCAACGCGTTCGTGCACTCCGGCCTGCGGTAATACCCGGGCGGCCCCGGCCCCGGCCCCGCGTCGGCCAGCCGGGATGGTTACCGGCCGGCCGCCACAGGCATGGACGGCGTGATCGGCTACGTGGCCTCGCTCACACCGCCGCCTTCTCGGTCTCCAGCAGATCCTGCAGTTCACGCACTGCTTCCCGGAGCTTGTCGGCAAAGACGAACATGTCGTCGGCCACCGGGCGCGGTGTGCTCAGGTAGAGGTTGAAGCGGTCCGGCAGCAACACATAGGCGATGCCGATGCACCGGCTGCTGGTCGACCCGAAACCGAAGTACTCGACGTTGACCGACGGTGCGGAGCTGGTACTCAGATAGTCGTCCCGCATCGTGAGCCAGCCCGGGGTCTCGTACAGGGCAGGCGCCGCGGGCACCCCCAACGCTTCGCCGCGCCGCTGCGCAATCAGCGCCAGCTCCCACAGGTGCTGCTCGGGAGCCTGCCCCGTCTGGCACGCCTTCGCCCGTTCTACGTGCGCGTCGGCAGCTGCCCGGAATGCGGCGTTGCGGGTTGCCACATCCACGTCGGGGTCATCCATCATGGCGACGAAACGCATCACCTCGGGCGTGACAACGCGCATCGCCTCGGTACGCCCGCGCCGGTACTGTCGGGTGGCGATCGACTCGTAGGTGGCGCCGACCATTCCTTTGGCGCGCTGGTGAGCGAGTTGATAGGCCAGCTGCACGAATGCATCAGGCGACATCCCCAGCGCCTTGGCCCGGTTTCCACCGAAATCCTCGAACGACACGATGGAGGTGGCGACGTTGGCCCCGTACGCGGCGAACGCGGCACCCGCGGCCCGCACATCGGCCCGCAGGTCACCATCGAGCACGAACTCGACGGGCGTGACGCTCGGCAGGCCCTGGGCCAGCGCCCCCGACCGCGCCGAGTGCTCCTGCGCCGATGCACCCAGCAGCGCGTCGACAAAGCTGAGGACCGTCGTCCCATCCAGACCGCAATGCTCCACATTGATACCGGCGGTGCCGTCGCCGAAAACGATCAGGGACACGGCCTTGTCGAACCACCGATTACCGCTGTCACCGTGGAGGAGGTTGTCACATGCCGCCAGCGTGTGCGCGGGTACGAAATCCTCCAGACACACGCAGAACAACGCGGTTTCCACCGCGTCGAGCGCGTCGGCGTTGCCGGGATGGCAGCCGAGCAGCGCGTGGCGAGTAGCCGCCCACTGTGCCCGGGCCATGGTGGTGAGATGGCCGACCGACTGCTCCGGTGCAGCCCGCACCGCACCGGCCTTCATGATTGACTGCAGACCCGCCACGAGATCGTCCAACGTGTGGGGTCGACCAGCCGCGCCCAGCACGTCCATGCGGAACATGTGCCCTCGGAAGAACACCACGATGTGGCGCGCCCGGGATGGGCCCGGGCACTGTTCGCTGTAGGGGGCGCGGACGGTATCCTGCACGGGTCCGGGTATACGCGTGGTGGCGAACAGGAACTTGTTCTGCTCCATCGAGAGAGCCTGCCCACGCGCGACGATCGGCGCTACGAGTTCCTCGTCGAGCGCCAGCTTGTAGTTGACGGCCCCGGCGATGAGCCCGGCCGCCCGGTCCACCTGTTGCAGGCCGGCGTCCTTGAACAGAAAAAAGTAATTCGCATTGATCGCAATGCGGTCGCGTCGACCCAGATACCGGGACTGCCAGAATGTGTCGAGCCAGCTGTGCACCCCATCGCCTGCGTTGTACTCCTCAAGCGCCGCGTGGAGTTTGTGACCGGCACCGTCCGGTTCGCGGAAGGAGGCCACCGCGGCTTCGGTCGTCGCCAGCTCGGCCGCGGTCAACAACGGTGCACACCACGCGAGGAATCGCTCGCAGCTCGCCGCCACGGTCGGCAACGGCACCCGCGGCAGCCGGTCCTCATTGCCAAAGGTACGGGTAGACCAATCCTGATCAGATTTCGCGTTCATCGTCAACCTCGGTGGTTTCGGAGAGCTGGATGATTCGTTGCTCGTTGCCAGATCCACGACCGCGTAACTTTTCGTGTCACGCGGCCGAGAGACGTGGAGCTGCGCGTACAGCCAGCCGTCGGCTTCCAGCCCGCGCGGATCAACACCGACGGCCCACAGCGTGTCCAGGACGAGTGACTGCTCCTGCGGGGAGGCGAACCGCCGCTGCTTGAACACATGTTCGATGTGTACGGTTTCATATCCCAACCCGGCCAGGCTCTCGGCTACCGGTTCGAACGGGAACATCCGCAGGACGAAATGCGCCATCCACGGCCTGCGCTCGCTGTTGGCGCTGACAACCCGTGCAATGGTCCGCTCCGTGACGTAACCGAGGCAGCCGGTCGAGATAACAAGATCCACCCCGGTGAACTGCTGGCGTTGTCGTTCCGTGGGGTCGCGCTGTTCGAGGTCGGCGTATACCACGTCGTCGACAAAGCCGGCCGAGAGCGCATAGGAAAGGGCGGGGTGGGACGTGTCGAGGCCCACGAACCGGGTGCACGTGCGGCGATTACGCGAACGGACCAGGTCCCGGTCGCGGGTCAGCAGCGTGCTGCGGGTCTGCGACCGGGCATCGATGCCGCAGTAACGCTCATACAGCTCGTCCATAGTCACGTCGAATTTCAACAGAGCGGCATTGATGCCGTATGAGCAGCCGATGTCCAGGATATTTGGAGCCCGGTTCTGCTGTAAGCTCCGGTATTCCTCGATAAGTTTTGTAAAATAGGGCTTGGCGAGCTGCGGGATGCGGTAGTCGAGCGCGCGCAACGTACTGAAATAGGCGCGCGGATCGGGTTGCGTGTAGATGTGGTCGAGGGAAATTTTTCCGGTGGTGTCGAAATGCACGGGTTATGCTCCTCCCTGGTTTACAGAACAGGCAACGGTCCGGCGTCGTAGGCAGCACGCCAGCAAGCTCCTAATCCAGTAGTCGGTCGACCCGCACAACGTTTCCCTCGGCCGCCAGATGTTGTGGCAGCACGCGACCGAAAAGCTGCCTCGTCCGCGTCACGCTGCCGACGACGCCAGGGCGTTCGCTATATGCGAAGATCGCCGAGTGGCGTGCTGTATCGCCGTGCACAGAGCTCACCCGGTGCATCGAATAACGGCCTTTGAACAGCTGAAGATCACCCGGGCGCAACGACAGGCGACGAATCAGGTGCCCACCGCGGCCGGCCAGCACGGCCCGCACGTCGTCAAAATTCTCCGCCTGCGCGGACCTGATGTCCGGGCAATACTCGAACACACCACCGGCTCGCGGTTCCCGGGTGAGCAGACTCACCGCGAACTCATTTGTATCGAAATGCCAGGGATGCTCCATTCCTGGCATGACGACATTGAGGCACAGCCCGGCAAGGGGGTCTGCGAGCTCGTGGAGGCGGCCCAGTCCGAAGCAGTCCGCGATGAAGCGCTGAAACAGTTCGTCGGTGTAGAGCCGATGGATGATGAAATCCTCGGGTATGCGATCGCGTGCCACAAACGCATTGCCGCGCCGCATGGCGACGGAAGCAGGATGATCTGCTTGAAGGGTTGCGTCCGGTGCGATGTTGTAGGCGTTCACCGTTTCGACCTCGTAATACGCCGCCGGCGCGATCGTCGCGCATTCCTGCTGTAATTCTTCACACCGGGACGGCCTGATAAAACCAGGCAGGACGCTGCAGCCGGTATTGTGCAGCTCGCGGCGGGTGCGAGAAACCATGTACTTCCAGTCGGCTCCGGTCGGCGCTGCCAGGGGATAGCGAGCCGTGTCGACCACCCGTCCAACCACCCGTGCCCCCGATGTGCTCATGAGGATCCTCCCCATCTGCCAGGGGCACCGCCCTGGGCCGGGACACCCCAATCGACTCGGCAATCCCTGTGTGTGGCGCCCATCCACAGCCAGCGATTCAGCACATTGTTGCTCGTAATTCAATTGCCGTGAAGTCGTTTGTGACATGCAACACTAAGAACACCCCGGCAAGATCGATTCTGCTGTCTGCCGGGGTGGACGCGGATCAGGGACGCGGATCAGGGACGCGGTACCGCCGTGATCTCGTTGATGAGGGACGTGTCGTGCTCGGCCCGGCAGAACCGGGGGTGGTCGAGGACACCGCGCAGAAAGCCGGCGGTCGTTGTTACCGTCGGACCACTCAGGCGCAGCTCGTCGAGTGCCCGACGCATCCGCGCGAGTGCCTGGTCTCGATCGGGTGCCCAGACGACGACCTTGGCCAGCAGCGAGTCGTACAGCGCCGGAATGCGGTAGCCGGCGAAGACATGAGTGTCGACGCGGACGAACGGGCCGCCGGGCAGCGAGAACTCGCTGACCACCCCCGGCGTCGGCGTGAAACCCGCCGTCGGGTCCTCGGCGTTGATCCGGCACTCGATCGCGACGCCGCGCGCGGCGACGTCGTCCTGGGAGAACCCGAGCGGTTCACCGGCGGCGACGCGTAGCTGTTCGCGGACCAGATCCATCCCGGTGACCATCTCGGTGACCGGGTGCTCCACCTGGAGCCGGCAGTTGACCTCCATGAAATAGAACTGACCGGCCGGGTCGACCAGGAACTCGAAGGTGCCCGCGCCCACATAACCGACCGCCAGTGCGCCGCGGACCGCGGCGTCACACATGCGCTCGACGGTGTCGGCGGGCAGTCGCGGAGCGGGCGTCTCCTCCACGAGCTTCTGGTGACGACGCTGCAACGAGCAGTCGCGCGCGCCGAGGTGGACGACGTTACCGTGGGTGTCGGCGAGGATCTGCACCTCGACGTGGCGCGCGGACTGCAGATAGCGCTCCACGTAGAGCCGCCCGTCGCGGAACACCGCCTGGGCGCTGGCTCGAGTCTCGCTGTAGGCGCGAAGGAACGCGTCGGGGTCATCGACCACGGCCATGCCGCGCCCACCGCCGCCGGCCACCGCCTTGATGATGACCGGGAACCCGATTCCGGCCGCGAACTCCGCTGCCTCGTCGGCGTGGTCGAGTGCGTCCCGGCTACCCGCCAGCAGCGGCAGCCCGGCCTCGGACATGATCGAACGGGCGCTGGCCTTGTCGCCAAGGCAGTTCATCACCGACGCCGGCGGCCCGACGAAGGTGATGCCCTCCTCTTCGCACACCTCGGCGAAGTCCGCGTTCTCCGACAGGAAACCGTAGCCGGGGTGGATCGCGTCGGCACCCCAGCCCCGCGCCGCCTCGATCACAGCCGGGATGTGCAGATAGCTCGTCTTGGCCGGGCCGGGCCCGATCTGCACCGCCTCGTCGGCGAACCGGACGACCGCCGAGTCGCGATCGGCGGCGGAGTGGACCGCCACCGTGGCAAGACCCAGTTCACGGCAGGTGCGGGCCACCCGCAACGCGATCTCACCACGGTTGGCGATCAGCACTTTTTTGATCATCGGCCGGCACCGGTGGTGGTGCCGGCGGCCACCGCCAGCAGTGGCTCGCCGTGCTCGACAGGGGTACCGTCGGTCACGAACAGCTCAACGACGCGGCCGGAGACGTCCGCCTCCACCGGGATCATCAGCTTCATCGCCTCGATGATCGCAACCTGCTGGCCCCGGACGATCGTGTCGCCTTCGGCGACAAACGGCTTGGCCCCAGGCTCGGATGCCCGGTAGAACACACCGACCGTGCCGGCACGCAGGACGTGGACGTCGGTGTCCGGCTCGGCCCGCACCGGGCCGATCTGTGCGCGGGCGGGTTCCGGTCTGCTCTGCTCGCGGCCCGGCACCGGCACCGGCTCCCGCGCCGGACCGGACCCCGGCCCGGCCATAGCCCCCGACGCGATCGCCGGTGTCGGCGACCAGGCAACCTCGACGAAGATGTCACCGGCGCCCGCCCGCACCCGAACGGGCGTCCGGGACGCCTGGTCGCATACGGCGATCGCCTGTTGGCGCAGGATCGTCAGGATCTCGTCGAGCTCGTCGGCACCCCAGCTCGTCGACCGGTGCGATTCCCGCCCCGCCGGTGACGCCGACGGGCTCTCGCCCGGATCGGATCCGACGATCCCGGCTGATCCGGGCGACGCACCGTTGGTCGGAAGCATGGTCATCAGGCACTTTCCTTTTGGCCGGGGCCGGCGCTGTCGGGACCGGCACTGTCGAGGTCGGCACCGTCAAGGTCGGCATCGTCAAGGTCGGCATCGTCAAGGTCGGCATCGAGCAGGGTGAGGGTGTGCGCGCCGAACTGCCGGAACCGGGTCCTGCGTCCGGTGACGAGGGTCATCTGGTCCCGCGGCAGCAACTCGGCCAACGTGCTGGTCAGGGCGTCACGAAGGGCGTGCGCGGCCAGCAGGTGATCGCTGTGTGCACCGCCGTCGGGCTCGGGAACCACGCCGTCGACCACGCCGCTACGCAGCAGCTCACGTGCGTCGACACGCAGTGCCGCGGCGGCCTTCGGTCCGGCGGCGCCGTCCTTCCACAGGATCGCGGCGCAGCCCTCCGGGCTGATCACCGAGTAGACCGCGTTGGAACACATCAGGACCCGGTTGGCGAAGGCGAGCGCAAGCGCGCCGCCGCTGCCGCCCTCACCCGTCACCACGGCGACGACCGGTACCGGCAGGCCGGCCATCAACCGGAGGTTCTCCGCGATCGCGACGGCCTGACCCTGTTTCTCAGCTTCGATGCCCGGATACGCGCCCGCGGTGTCGATAAGAGTGATCACCGGGAGGCCTATCTTGGCGGCCAGGCGCATGATCCGCGCAGCCTTGCGGTAGCCGGCCGGCGAGGGCATCCCGTAGTTACGCCCGGACAGCTCGGCCGCGGTGCGCCCCTTCTGGGTACCGATCACCACGACCGGAACGCCCTCGAGGCAGCCGAGCCCGCAGACCATCGCCGGGCAGTCAGCCGACATCCGGTCGCCGTGCAGTTCGTTGAAATCCTCGATTATGAGCGCGATGTAGTCCAGGGTCGTGGGCCGACCGAGCCGGCGCGCCAGCCGCACGGACTCCCACTGGTCCCGCTCGGGTAGCCGGTCAGGATCGACGATCAGCGCGGATCTGCCCGCCGACCGCGGCGCGGGAACCGTCCTGCTCACCGAACGGCGACTACCCACGGTCAGCAGCCGGGCCAGGGTGGCGCGCAGTTCCGCCCGCGGCCGGATCATGTCGATGACACCGTGGCGGACCAGGAACTCCGCGGTCTGGAACCCCGGCGGCAGGGTCTGGCGGATGGTCTGCGCAATCACCCGCTGACCGGCGAAACCCAGCCGCGCGCCCGGTTCGGCGATGATGATGTCGGCCAGCGTCGCGAAGGAGGCGGCGACACCACCGAAGGTGGGGTCGGTGATGAGCGACAGGGTGAGGATCCCCGCCTCGTCGAGCTGCCCGAGCGCCTGGCTGGTCTTGGCCATCTGCATGAGGGACAGGACGCCCTCCTGCATGCGGGCGCCACCGGAGGCGGTCACGAGCAGCAGCGGGGTCCGTTCCCGCAGCGCGATCTCGGCTGCCTGGGTGATGGCCTCACCGACCGCGGCGCCGAGGCTGCCGCCCATGAACCGGAAATCCATGGCGGCGACGACCACCGGGTTACCGTCGATGCGACCGCGGGCGCAGACGACCGCCTCGTCGAGCCCGGTGGCGGCGCGCGCCTCCCGAAGTCGCTCGACGTAGGGACGGCTGTCGACGAACCGCAGCGGATCGTTGTCGGACACGACCGCTTCCAACAGATGCACACTGTCGGGGTCCAGCAGCATCGTGAGCCGTTCATGAGCGGTCAGCGGGGCGTGCCAGCCGCATTCCGCGCAGACCCGCAGGGCGCGGGTGAACTTCTTTGCGTAGACGATCGCCCGGCAACCGCCACAGACCAGCCAGGACGGGCCGCGGGTCTGCGTGCCGTGCCGTTCGGACAGGGCCACACTCATGATCTCTCCCACCGATCGGGTTCGCCCGCGGTGTCACTCCGCGGCGGAGACGGGATGTACGTGGTGGCGCGCGCAGGCAGGCGCACGCCGGCAAGCCGCAGGTGGTTGACCCGGCTCGTGAACGCGGCGCCACGCATCATCTGCGCGGCGATGTCAGCCACCCGCCTGTTCGCAACCGAGGCCAGATAGGTCCCGGTGACCCAGCTGTTGAAGGCACCCATCGCCGGACCGCACCAGATCTGGTAGTCCGCGACCCGGCCTGTCTCGCCGGCGATGCTCCAGCCCGACGAAAGGCCGAGGTACCAGCGGAAGACCAGGGCCATCCGCCGCTTCGGGTTGTCGGCCGCGCGAGCGATCTGGTCCGGATCACGCTCGGTGAAGAAGCGCACCGTATCGGCCCAGACGTCCTCCAACGGCCGGAGGAAAATCTTGCGTTCCAGGGCGTCCCGCTCAGCGTCCGCGATCGCCTCGATGCTCTCGTGCGCCCGATAGACCTCATACAGCCGCCTGGCCTTGGACGCGAACATGGTGCCGCGCTGCAGGACCTGCACCTCGACACCCATCTCGAACATGTCCGCGGACGGGGCCATCGCGCAGTCGGCGGTTCCGGCACCGGCCAGCAGCCGCTTTGTCGCCTCCGACTGGGATGCCTCGACCGATGCCTGGTTGATCGACCCCGTCACCACATAAGCCGCGCCGAGTGCGAACGCCGCCGCCGCCGCGGCCGGTGTGCCGATCCCACCGGCCGCACCGACCCGGACCGTGCGCCCGGACCCCAGCTCACGGCCGACGCGATCACGCAGAGCGATAATCTCGGGAAGGAGGACGGTCAGCGGACGGCGGTCGGTGTGTCCGCCGGAGTCGGCCTCCGCGGTGACGTCGTCAGCGATAGGTATCCCGCGCGCAAGGTCAGCCTGTTCCGCCGTGACCAGACCGGCCTCGACCAGCCCGCGGACCATCGACTCCGGCGCCGGACGCAGGAAGCGCTCGGCCACCTCGGCCCGGGAGATCTTGGCGACCAGCCGGTTGCCGACCTGGACCCGCCCGGCCCCGTCCCGGGTCAGCCCGGCCAGCCGATAGCGCACCACCTGTGGGGTGAGGTCGAGGAAGGCCGACGCCTCGACGCAACGCACCTGGTGGCGCAGGCACAGGTCGACCACGTCCCGCTCCATGGCCAGCTCGTTCGGGCTGTGGATGAGGTTGCACGCGAAGGGCAGCCCGGGCGCGTTGCGCCGGATCGTCGTCAACGCCTCGTCCACCCGGGCGTGGGGCACCCCGGCCGCGCCGAAGGACGCGAGAAACCCGTCCCGGGCCAACGCGGCGACCATCGCCGCCGAGGCGATCCCGTTCGCCATCGCACCGGCCATGTACGGATGGCGCACACCGTGGTCGCGCGGGAAATCCGGCGACCCCAGCCGGTCGGGCGCCAACGGCGGGACCGCCGCCAGCACCTGCGCACCGGCGCCGATCAGCCGCTCGTCGTTGACCGCAGCGATTCCGCTGGCATCCCGGATGACGAAACACGGCCGTTCGAGGGTGGTCAGCACCTCGTAGACGTCGGCCGCGTTGCGGGCCGGACCCGCGGCAGAACCGGCGCCCGCAGAGCCGACACCGGCAAAGGCCGGCGGACCGGCCGGCGTGGTCACCATGGCAGCGCCCCTTCCTCCCGCAGTTCAACGGCGATATCGGTCAGCTCATAAATACGCATGGTCGGCTTCCAGACACTCGCGTCCGCGATAACCCGTATCCGACCCGGCTTACGCTCGACGGCCTTTATGTGGACCTCAAGGGTCGTCGCGGCGTCCGTCGGCAGAATCTGCCCCCGGTACTTCCAGGTCATGGGCAATCCGACCGGCAACACGAACCCCGGCCGGACCAGGCCGTCGGCGTGACCGCCGTCGACCACCCATTCCTGCATCGCCGCAATCACCGCCTCCACACCGAGGGAGCCAGGAATGACCGGGTCCCGGAAGAAGTGGCGTTCGAAGAACCAGTCCGCGGGATCGATCGCGCGGACCGCCCGCAGGTATCCCCGGCCGTACCGGCCACCGCCGTCGACCACGTCGACGTCGTCGACAAGCGCGAGATAGCCCTGCGAGCACAACGGCGCCGACCGGTCCGCTCGGCGGCCGGCAATATTGATCGTCCGGACCGCCGGACGGGGTTCCTGCTGCTCCAGCCATGTCGGGACGAGGCGGCCGGCATCCAGTCCGCTCTGGCGGGCGAGGGCCGCCGCACTGAAGTACCCGAACATCGACTCACCTTTGTAGACGGGCTCGCCGTCCACGGAGAACAGGTATCCGAAGTCCTGCAGGACCGATCCGGGCATGGGCGTCGTGGACAACAACGTCGAGTGCTGCCGCAGGGTCTTGTCCCGCAGATCGACCTCGCGCAGCAGCGTGGCGGTACCACCGAGATTGCGCAGGCTGTGGTCGCCCTCCAGCGCCGGCAGGGTCGCACCCAGGTAGTAACCGAGTATCAGCGCCGACTGCAGCGAGGTTTCCATGTACACGCAGTTCGGCATCGACGCGTTCGCCGATTCCTGGTAGTACCAGGCATCGGCCGGAGAGTCGTACTCGGTCTCATGGCTGGAGCCCGGGCGCGGATTCCCCCTTTCCCCGTCGACCGTAACGATCCGGTCGACCAGGCGCAGGCCACCGTCGGGTAGGCGGGTCGCCCGGGTGTCACGGTACCGGGCGAACTCCGGCCCCAGCGCCACATCCTGGTCACCCTTGGAGCAGTGGGCCATGTGGAGCTCGTTGAGCATCATCCGCTCGCCGAACCTGTTCTTGCGCCCGAGAAACACCGGGACGATCCCCCCGACGCCCGGCCCTACCGGGGCGCCGGGCCTCTCCCGGATGCCGAGCGTCACATCCCACAGCCGGGCAACGACCTCGCCCCCGGCCCGGATCTCGGCGTCGACGGACAGCCACGGACGCGGGACGAGATCGACGGCCGTGACCGCCAGCACGATCTCGTGCTCCGCGCTGGTCCCGGCGTCTTCTTCGAGGTCGACCCGGCACCGGTCCGGTTCGCCCCGCCCGTCCGGGCGACCGCGCACGAACGTGGCGTCAGCAAGGCAGAGGTGCAGGCCCAGGTACATCGCGAACACCTGGGCGGCCTGCGCGGTCGCCTCGGCCAGCAGCACCGCCCGCGCCGCCGCCGGCGCCGAACCGGCCCGGGCGGCCACGTCGGGCCGCAGCGTGGCACGCAGCTCGCCCCTGCCCCAGGCGCCGCCCCGCAGCGCGATGTCGTCCACCCGGCTCAGCAGGGGGTCACCGGCCGGCGCGAGTCGGATCGACGGGTTGGCGCCGTCCTGGTCATAGGCGGCACCGAACACCCCGGCGATCGACCCCTCGACCAGCCGGGCGAGATCAGCGCCGGCCAGCTGGGTACGGTCGCTGCGTGCGAGCGGCTTGAACGCCGCCTCGGCACTGACCGGTTCGCCCGCCACGACCGGATGGGCACCGTGCGCAACCGCGAGCGGCTGACCATCCACAATCTCAAACCGCCCGACCACCACCGGCCGGGTCGCGACCACCGGCCGAGTCGCAACCGGCCCGGGCGCCACCGGTGGGATCTCGACATGACCGGTGGCCGGGCCCGCCTGGCCTGCCTGGCCGGTGGCGCCGAACGCGGCGATCATGGCGCTCTGCAGGTTCGCCTGGGCCCGCAGGGCGCTGCGGTGTGCGGCCACGACCACGGCCCGCACCTCCCCGACGAGCGCCGTCGGGGATACCTGCCTCAGCGCCTCCGGCGGTGGGGAGAACAGCCTCCCACCGCCTTCGGCCGATACCTGCCCCGGTGCCTCCGCTACCGATCCCGGCACCGGGACCGGCGACGGCGGTGGGGAGTACAGCCAACGGGTGGGGTCGAAGGCCTCCCCGTCGAACTCCAGGCAGTCAAGGTCCCCGGCCTGATCCGCTGTCATCGCGTGCTCTCCGTCCACGTCATTGAGCCGGTCGGGCCATGCCTGCGGCGACCAGGGCGGACGCTCATGCCGTCTCCCCCGCCTGACGGGAACGCACGGCCTCGGCGAACTTCGCCGCCATGTCGGGAGTACCGATCATCGAAACATCGGTCAGGCGCTGCAGGACACGACCCCCGGGGTCGCACGCGGTCACCGTCACCGTCAGGGACGACGCTGTCGACCGAATGTCGTCCAGGACGACGATGAACCGATCCCCGTCAGGCAGCTGGGCGAAGTACTCGAACCGCCCCACCGCCAGCGGCAGGCAGGCCTGGCCCGTCAGCCACCTGCCCAGGACCGACGGTCCGTGCAGGAGGACATCGGCCAGAACCGGGCTGTGCAACGCGCCGGCGAACGCGCCGCCGGCCACGACCTGGTCGGCCAACCGGCATTCCAGCACGACCCGGTCATCACGGCGCTGGCGGATCCGCCGGATCCCCTGCAGGGACGGGCCGTGGAACAGGATGCCCTCGGTGTAGATCGCCAGTCCGTCCTCCGGACCAGACTGCGGATCATGAACGATCGTCCCGCCCGCTCCAGCGACCCCGGGCGGTGCCGGGTCAACCTGCTCGGCCAGCACGAACGTACCGACGTAGTGCGAGACCGGCCGGCCGGTAGCGGCCACGCCGCGCACGCTCGCGCGCACCACGAGCCGACCGTCCACGGTTTCGGCCAGCGGTACCTCGACCTGGTACTCACGGCCCTGGGTCCCGTCGAACACGATGCCCTTGTGCACCTCGAAGCCGCGGACCTCGACCACCCGCAGCCCCGGATGCGCCCGTTCCAGCACGTTCACCAGCCAGCCGAGGCCGAACGTGGCCGGCAGGACGGGGAAGGCGTCGATGCGGTGATCCTGGAGCACCTCGGTGCCCTCGATCCCGATCAGGTCACGGCGGGCCGTGAAGCCCCGGGCCGGGCGCGGGCCGGACCCGGCGCTGAGCCCTTTCGGGGAACCGATCAGTACACAGGCGTCGTCGCTGTGGCCGGCGGTGAACTCCGCCACGAACATCCGTGCGCCGGCGTCGGGCGCGAGCAGCTCGACGCCGCGCGCACGGAATACCGCACGCAGGTCGGCCGCGACCATCCCGCCGTCCCACGCGCCCCAGTCGATGGCCGTGACGTGCCGGTCAGGGTGTTCGCGCTTGAGGCTGGCCGCGACCCGGCACAGGGCCTCGTTCGCGGCCGCGTAGTCGGCCTGACCGGCATTGCCGAACAGTCCCGCCACTGAGGTGAACAGGACGACATGGCCTACCGGCGCGTCCCCGAGCGCGTCGAGGACGTTGCGCAGGCCGGCGAGCTTCGGGGTGAAGACCCGGCGCACATCCTCGGCGGTCTTGGTCCGCAGCAGCCCGTCGGAGAGTGTGCCCGCGCCGTGCACCACGCCGGTCACCCGCTCGCGATGCTGCGACAACGCTGCCCGCACGGCTTCGGCGTCACCCACGTCCACCTGGATGTAGCTGGCCCCGGCCCCGGCCGCGGTCAGCGCGTCGAGCGTGGAACGGATCTCCCGTTGGGCCTCGACGCCGCGGAAGGCCGCCTCGACCTCCCGCGGCGTCGGCGGCTTGCCGCCGCCGGCTACCAGGGCCGCGATCGCGGCCGGCTTGAGATCACCGTCGGCCACGCCGGCGGCCCACGCCGGCTCGGCAGCCAGGGCGGTGCGCCCGAGTAGCAGGAAGGTCCCCTGACTGCTCGCACCGAGTGCCCGGATGCAGGTCGCGGTAACCCCACGCCCGCCGCCGGTCACCACGAAGACGTCGTCGCCGCCGACCGTGGCCGCACCGCCGGCGGAGGACCCGTCAGCAGGCGACACCGATGGCGACCCGGGGTGCCCG